>DAHVAI010000262.1 GCA_027314685.1 Nitrososphaerota archaeon
CTCGCAGCAGAAGGACCGCTCAGAATGCACCTTCTCGGGTTCATCGCTTCAAGCAAGGGGCTTGAAGAGGCGAGCATCTATGAATTCTTTGAGAGTACACTCTTTGGCGCGCAGTACAACAAAGTGACCATAAAGTCAAGAGTGAAGCAAGCTCTCGTCTATCTTGAAGAAGAGGGTCTGCTTGAAAGAAAGGACAAGAGGTTTAGGGCGACAGATTTCGGCAGGAGAGTCGCTTTGCTCTACATCGATCCCGAATCGGCCATAGTAATGCGTAGGGGGATAAAGGTATCCGAGAAGGGAGGGACGCATGTTCTGGGAATGCTGCACCTTATCACGCAGACACCTGATATGGCTCCCAAGTTCAGCATCAGGAGCAAAGACCAGTCAGAGCTTGACGAGGTTGTACAGTCGCGAACCAAAGAGATGCTGATTCCGCTTCCCAGCGGGGATGACATTGAGTATTACCGCGATTTCGATGTCATACTGGGAGACTTCAGGACAGTGCTTGCGATCATTCACTGGATAAACGAGAATCCAGAACAGTCGATTTTGGAAAAATACGCTATCGAACCGGGAGATTTGCACCGAATGGTGGACACCACTGATTGGCTTCTCTACTCTTTCGGTGAGCTTGCTCAACTATTCGGGCGCACCGATCTTGTGCTTGAGGCAAGCGAGTTGAGGGAGCGCGTTCGTTACGGCATCAAAAATGAATTGATCCCGCTAACAAAACTAGAAGGTATCGGGAGGGCGAGAGCAAGGTCGCTATACACTGCGGGTTACACCGATATTGACAAGCTCTCCCAGACGACAGTTGAGAAACTTGCTCGAGTACCCAGGATCGGCCCTGCAGTTGCAAATCAGATAAAGAGGCAACTGCCCTAACTTATGCGGTCTGGTTTGCAAGAAAGTATTCGGCAAAGTCTACCTCATATATGAAGTCTAGACATTAAGGATGATCTATCCCGATTATTTTGGCTGCTAAAGGTACTCTCAATACGATAGCGGAAAAAGTCACATTTTCACGCGGGCGGGGTACGTTAAGATGATACGTGACTTTCGGCCTCTTTCTTGACTGTTGTTATCGCTGTATACTAGATCGCTCGAAAGACTTTTGAGTTGATTCCGTGCTCTCGTCATGTTCCTGGTGTGGGATCCTAATTGAAATTTGGCATGACAAAAGTCAGCGACGTCGAGTATAGAATCGACGTTTCCGCAAAGCCGGGAATGCGGGTTCCTGTGACTATCTACGCTGATGACAAGCTCATTGAGAAGATGCAGACAGACCGGACCATAGACCAGGCCATTAACGTCACGCATCTCCCAGGAGTCAAGAAACACATGATCGTCCTGCCAGATGGTCATGAGGGTTATGGCTTTCCAATAGGCGGAGTAGCCGTAACTGATTTTGAAACAGGAGTGATCTCGCCTGGTGGTGTTGGCTATGACATCAACTGCGGCGTGAGGCTCGTCAGGACAAACCTCACCGAAAGACAGGTCAGGCCGAAATTGCGGGAGCTTGTGAGGGAGATCTACCATACAGTACCATCTGGTCTTGGAAACGTGGGAGCACTCAACCTATCGAACCAACAGCTGGATAACGTTCTCTCGGAAGGAGTCGGGTGGGCTCTAAACAATGGTTATGGCGTGCAAGAGGACCTCGAACATTGCGAAGAAAACGGCACGATGAAACACTCTGATCCTTCGAAGGTTTCGGGCGAAGCGAAGAAAAGAGGTTCCAAATCCCTGGGAACTCTTGGGTCTGGGAACCACTTTCTCGAGATAGAGACTATAAACCAAGTGCATGATGCCGAGGCTGCCAAGGCCTTCGGAATCGAAGCAAAAGATCAGGTTTGCGTCCTAATGCACACCGGTAGCAGGGGATTGGGTCACCAAGTCTGCAGCGACTATCTGAAGATAATAGACGTCGCTGCTCCTAATTTCAAGATTGAGCTTCCAGATAGGGAACTTGCGTGCGCGCCTGCAGGATCAAGAGAAGCGGAGAATTACAGGCTTGCAATGGGCTCAGCTCTTAACTACGCGTGGACCAACAGGCAGATAATAACTCATAGAGTCAGAAAGGCGTTTGAGCGGGTAATGCAAATGAGCGAGAACGACCTTGGCATGAGGCTTGTGTATGACGTAGCGCATAACATCTGCAAAGTTGAAGAGCACAACGTTGATCCTCAAAACCCTAAGAAGAAAGAAAAAGTCTTCGTGCATAGGAAGGGTGCGACACGCGCCTTCCCCAAGGGCAGCGAAGCGATTCCGATAGCTTATCGTTCCATAGGGCAACCAGTTCTTATTCCGGGATCTATGGGAACTGCTTCATGGGTTCTCTTGGGACGTGAAAAATCCATGGAGGCTAGTTTCGGGTCGACCGCTCACGGCGCGGGGAGAATGATGTCACGTGGTGCCGCGATCAGAAACTATCCCTATGAGAAGGTAAAACAGGATCTAGAGTCTAGAAATATCTTGCTCGAAGCGGCGAGTAAGAAGGGCGTCGTAGAGGAGGCGCCGGGTGCATACAAGGATGTAGATTCGGTCGTCGAAGTCTCTGACAGAGTTGGGATAGGCACAAAAGTAGTACGGCTGACCCCGATGGGCGTCGTAAAGGGCTAAACTAGAACGCTCTCGTTCGGATTTATCAATCTCTGGCAGAACCTGCATTTCAATAAAGGCGTATCTTTATCGACTACGTCGATAGTGGCGACAATCGGCTCATTTGACAAATTTGAGACACACGTAGGATTCGGGCATTTCAGAACTCCTATGAAAACATCAGGTAGCTCCACCCTGTGCTTTGCGGCCACCTTGTAGTTCTTGATGATGTTGGCGGTTGCGAGCGGGGCGACAAGTGCCAGCTTGTCTGTCTCTTCAGTCTTTAGAAACCTATTCGCGACTTTCACGACATCTTTCGTTCCCAACTTTGAACTTGGAACGTTCATCGCGACGCTGACGATCTCTCCTTCCTTTCCAGTTATCCCGAGAATCTTCAAGACTCGAAGAGCTTCTCCAGCTCGAACATGATCTATGACAGTTCCGTCCTTTATTCTCCTAATTAGTAACTGCTGCTCTTCAACGGACAAATGATAAAACCCAAACCCATATCCAAAAAGTGTGAATCAGACTAAAAGAAGTTTCTACGCTTTTTCGTGCGAGCGCAAGTATCTCTTGTACGCGATTCGACTAAGACGATCAGCCTCTTGGTTTAGCTCGCGGTTGACCCATTCAATGCGCAGGTTTTTGAATTTCTGGAGCAGCTTCTTTGCTGTCTGGTGAAGCTCGATTATACGCAGCGATTTTACCTTGTACACTCCT
>DAHVAI010000267.1 GCA_027314685.1 Nitrososphaerota archaeon
ATCAGGTGTCCAGATAGTAGGGCTCCTTGAAACACTTCTTATTTGGTTTTCTTCACTTGCGACATAATAGCAATTCTCATCTTCTCCTAGTATGAGCGGCCTAAATTTTGACCTGTCGGTGAGAGCAATCAGATAAGAATCGTTATCGTCGCAATAACCCGCAACAACTGCAAAAGGTCCGTCTAGCTTGGCTCCTCTGAACCTTGAAAGAAGTTCGATAGCAGAATGGGGTGCGTTTGCTTCGAATGGATTTGTCAGTATAGTGGCGGCGTCTTTGATAGAGAGTCCTTCGATTCTAATCAAGTGAAACAGAAGCTTGGAAATGACTTCGCTGTCGGTTCCTACATGACTCTTGTAACCATATGAATTCAGGAACTCCATGTTTGCGCCGAATGAGCTAATGTCGCCGTTGTGCACTATAGCACAATCCAGAGAAGCAAATGGATGTGACCAGATGGGAGACGACCCGGGGGAGTTTGTAGGTTGTCTTGTATGGGCAATCCACATATCCGATTCCTTAGACGCTTGGTCAATACCATACATTTTTGCAACGTCCATCGGGTACCCTACTTCCTTGTAGACTGTCAGATATCTACCGTATGAGAAAATGCGACCGTCGACGGTTCTGTCTCGTAGCAAAAGCGAGTTGATATGATCTATCTTTCGCTCAAGCTCAAGCTCATGACCCGAATATCTGAACTGGGCCGTGAGAACTCCGAACCTGGATTTGGAGTCTTTTGGCATTGTCAGCGCAGATTCCAATGGCTCCCCAAGAAATTGTGATAACTGTTCTAATATGCTGGAAGCTATTTTTTCCTCCTGAACGAACGCCATCACTTTCAAAGGATTGGTGGGCGAAACATCAAATGAGGCGTAACCTGCTCCCAAATCACTGCCTCTATACTTGATGCATGAAATGGCACCAACGGCGGTCAAATTTGATACCTTGGGGGCCTTGGGCTTGCGTATCACTCCAAATACTCCACAACCATCCTTGACTACAGGTTGACCGAACCTAGTATCGTACTGAGGAAACTCTCGATCCAAGACCATCACGCACTCCCTGCCGGCTTCACGCCAAGCTCCTTCCTGAGTGTTGGAGCTAGGTTTACCGACCTAAGCAACTCTCTGTTACCTACAAGTGAAGAAGACATGCTGCTTACGCCAGCAGCTCCTGCTAGAAGTTTAAGCTCTTTTGTAACTCCAACTACAAAGTTCTCCAAATGAACTGTCGATTTGGAAGGGTCGAAAATCACCTCTGAGTCTGTTTCTTCAAATCCGATTGCAGTTAGCGCCGCAGTTCCTAAGCCGACCAAATCCGCCCCTAGAGCTAGAAGTTTGAAGATATCATCTGCGCCTCGGATCGTATTTGATTCGGCAAGTATTGCAAGACCTGATCTTCTGCCCGTTGTCTTCAGAATTCTATCGAGCTGTGAGGTTGAAATCTCCAATGGAAGATCTGCCTCTGCAAGAGCTTCGTCCAATATGATTCCCGAGACAGATTGATCGAGATCTCTCGCGTTTTTCCCTATCCAATCCAGAACCGATTTTGAAGATGGGAGCCTAAGAAATATAGTCTTTGATTCAATAACGCGATGATCGGTGAGATCGTTCGGTCCAATTGCCTTTACGCCTGCTATGGCCGATTCCGAAAGAATACGTTCAGAATATTTTGAAAAAGAACTGGGAATTTCAGCGCCAGAGTCGAACAATAGTCCCATGGAAAGTGCAGTCCTAGCGAAGATTCGCTTCACTACTTCGGGTATCGCTCCAGGTAGATGAGTGAAGAAGAATGGAGCTGATAACCGAAGACCAGTTCTAGGAACATATGTGAAAATTTCGATCTCCTCTCGATATGGATCGATGCTTGGCCTTGTTACTTGAGCGCCGTCAGAAACTAGGAAATCAGCCAGCCTCGATGGCTGTTCTATGGTTGGTGGTGAAATAGAACCCATGCTAGAGATTTCGGCTTCGGCAGGCGACTTGCCTGTTGTTCCCGCCATTTCACGAAGCATACCTAACCTGGCCTGGGTCCAGACATTGGTAGCGAAACTGGGAGATGCCTGCGTTCTGCCCTCTGTCGCGTCGGCATCAATGCCGAGTATGTCTGCAGTTTCATAGTTCATAGACCTATCTGGAATCAAAAACTGCCTCTGTCCAACAAGTTGGCTTACGTCTGATAGACCCATTTGCCGAAGAAGAAGCTTGATTTCTTCGGTCCATCCGCGCACTAGGTTTGTAAGCCATACCACTGATTTCTCAAGAGAAAGTACTTTTGGTTGCTTGTCGCTTATCTTGTTAGTAAGAACAGCTGGACAGGCCCCTAAATGACATTTGTGAACCATCAGACAGCCCAATGCTAACAAAGCACCGGTTCCAAGACTAGTAATGTCTGCGCCCAGAGCCATTAATTTCAGTGTATCTTCAGGGCAACTTACTTTCCCTGCCGAGATGACAGTGAAGCCTTCACGAAGCCCTTCGCGCCTCAAAATGGAATCGACTGAAGCGGTAGCAAGCTCGATTGGAACTCCGACGTTGTTCTTGATAACCGAAGGTGCAGCGCCCGTCCCCGCTCCGGCCCCGTCTATTATTATCCCTGAAGCTCCCATTCGCGCGATACCGGAAGCTATGTAAGGAATGTAATTGGTCGCCCCGACTTTAACGAAAACTGGTTTCTTTGTTGCTTCCTTGAGAGCCAGAATTCGTTGACCTAGATCTTCAATGGAATAGATATCGTGATGCGGTGCAGGTGAGATTGCATCCTTTCCAACAGGTATTCTGCGCGCTTCAGAAATGGGTTGGGTGACTTTCACTCCTGGAAGATGACCACCGATGCCCGGCTTCGCGCCTTGCCCTATCTTGATGACAACACCTTGTCCAAGGAGAAGGCTAGAAATGTCCACTCCAAATCTGGCAGATGCCCATTGTACCATTATTCTCTTGCACTCAGCGACTTCTTTTTGCACTCCTCCTTCGCCGGTACCAGCCATTATCTCCGTAGCATCAGCCGCCATTGCTATAGCTATGTTCGGGACTCCAGACAAAGCACCAAAAGACATGTCTCCAAGATACAACGGGGCTGATAGCATCAAGTCTGATCCACTAGAGAACCGGACTCTGGTGTTTACCAAAGATGTTTCCACATTAGACTTGTCTGAGAATTTCAGGCGGAGTTGGTCCAGTGCGCGACCTGTTCTTTCCGAGTCAGGAAGCAAAAGTTCGCTGGTCGCGTGACCAGTTTGGGAGAGCTCGCGTATGTGGCTTATCTTCCACTTGGTCCAGAATTCCCTGGATCTGGATTGTGGAATTGGCATGTATGTAGAGAGTTCTATTTTTTTCCTGACACCGGTCAACGTTTCCAAAGAGATTCAAAATCACACTCGAAATTGCTAACTCGCTAACTAGTTAGGTGGCTCCGACTGAACGCCTATAGGACACCAAAAAGGCACGATAAAAGCCACGATGAGTTCTACAATCTCAATATACAAATTTAATATTTCCTGCAAGGCTTGGGAATTTTTTCATCAGGATGATTCGTCTACGGCATCAGTTATTATTGCCGTGAAAGGTTTGCAAAGGGAGGAGCCCAATCGGACGCGCCATGGACTCGAAAATGACTCTCTGGAGTATCTACTGGCGATGAACGGAATTCTTTTAACAGCTATGCCGCACAACTTGTTTTGAGCTTGCATGAGGCGAACTGGTGACTCTTTTTGGCAATCGTTACTTCGAATCGATTGCTCGCATTTCTAAACTAGATATTAAAATATCTGAAATTCAACTAGACCGGCCTGCTCTATCCACATTTGAATGTCTGAGGAAATCTCACGAATATTCGTGTATTCTTGAATCTGCAATAGGCGACGAGCGGCTAGCCGAATATTCGATAATCGTCTTTGATCCCTTCTGTGTTGTAACTTCTGCATTAGGAAAAGTCACAATCGAGGATCGAAGAGAGACCAGGACTTTCAAGTTCAGAAGCGACGATCCATTATCCGAGATAAAAAAGATAGTCAAATCATTCCAAATCAGTAATAATGAATTCAGATTTCTTGGCGGAGCAGTGGGGTATGTTGGATTTGAGGCTGTAAGATACTGGGAGGCCGGCATTTTCAATAGCAAAAAGAAGAAACTAGCATATCCTGATTTGATGTTCTGCTTGTATGAAGAGGGTGTGATATACGACCACCAGAAGAAGAAGGAATACTACTTCCATTCAAATCGAACGCCAAGCAGGAAGAATGAAATCGAATCGATATCTACCGAAGGCTCAGATGAAGAAAGCCGATTTCGAGTTTCCAAATTCAAGACAGACGTAACTAGAAAAAGATTTGAAAACTCGGTACGTAAGGCAAAGGAGTTCATCAGAAATGGTGATATCTTCCAAGTCGTTCTTTCTAAGAAATTCAAATTCAGATATCATGGCGATCTCTTATCGTTTTATTCCGAGCTTCGGAAACTCAATCCTTCACCATACATGTATTTTCTTGATTTCGGCCCAAATAAAATCGTGGGATCGAGCCCTGAAATGCTTGTAAGAGTAGAACGCGGGGTTGTAGAGACTTTTCCTATAGCCGGCACTCGGCCCCGAACCCATGATAAGACAGAAAACGAGAGACTGAAGAATGAATTGCTGAGCGATCCCAAAGAGCTGGCAGAGCATGTCATGCTCGTCGATCTTGCTAGAAACGACGTCGGCCGTGTTTCCAAGTATGGAACAGTTTCTGTTCCTGAATTCATGCGGGTTAAGGAATTTTCTCACGTGCAGCACATAGTATCCAGGGTCGTTGGAAATCTTAGAAATGATGCAGATTGCTTTGATGCGCTCAGATCAATCTTTCCTGCAGGCACGGTTTCTGGGGCGCCAAAAATAAGAGCGATGCAGATCATAGATGAGCTTGAAACAGATGGCCGAGGTCCATACGCGGGTTGTGTTGGCTACTTTTCATTCAATGGGAACATGGACTCCGCGATCACTATCAGGACCTTGATTACGCATAACAACGAAGCCTACGTACAGGTCGGTGCAGGTATTGTAGCAGATTCAGACCCTCGAACGGAATGGTTCGAGACTGAACACAAAGCCAAAGCTCTGTTTAGGGCCATTGAGCTTGCTTCAAGTGAGGGTAAGAGAAAAGAATGAAAGTATTGTTGATTGACAATTACGACTCGTTCGTTTACAACTTGGCACAGTACGTTGGAGAACAAGGCGGCAACCCTGAAGTTTTCCGCAATGATGCAATATCTGTCGAATCTATAAAGTCAAACCTCAAACCCGACGCAATCATAATCTCACCAGGGCCGGGAAATCCGTCGAACCCAAAGGATTTTGGCGTTTGCGGTGAGGTCTTGAAAATATTGAGCCCCAAAGTCCCAACTCTCGGCGTATGTTTCGGTCACCAGGGTATTGGCTATGTCTATGGCGCGAAGATTGGGCGAGCAAAGAATCTTAGGCATGGCAAGACAAGTTTGATAGAACACGATGGAAAGAACTTGTTCAAAGGATTACCCACACCTATTGAGGGAACAAGATATCATTCGCTTGTAATAAGAAAGAACACAGTTCCAGCCGCACTTAAAGTAACAGCTGTCTCAATGGACGACCACGAAATCATGGGGATCCAACATAACGATTTTCCGATTTTTGGTGTCCAGTTTCATCCTGAATCTATCAAAACGACTACTGGATCCAGCATAATCAAGAACTTCTTGGACATGGTATGATTTGGCCTATATCAAAGAAGCTATTTCCAAGGTTGTATCTCTGCAGAATCTCACAGCAGAAGAAGCCACAAAAACGATGTACGAGCTGATCGACGGGTCTGCTTCACCGCCACAGATAGCATCTCTTCTGACCGCACTTCGGATGAAGGGTGAGACTGTGGACGAGATCGCAGCCTTTGCCAGTGTAATGAGGGAGCAGGCAACAAAAATCAGACCCAGAGTCAGCGGTAGACTAACGGACACTTGCGGGACCGGTGGCGACCTTATGAAAACTTTCAACATTAGCACAATCTCGGCGCTTGTAGTAGCAGGTGCGGGTGCTCCTGTAGCAAAGCATGGGAATCGGTCAGTAACTAGCAAGTGTGGCAGTGCTGATTTGCTTGAAAAACTAGGCGTCAACATCACTGCTGGACCCGAGCTCGTTCAGAAATCGATAGAGCAGGTTGGAATCGGATTTCTGTTCGCACAAGTATTTCATTCAGCCACGAAGAATGTTTCCTTTCCAAGGAGAGAAATAGGGATTAGAACAATCTTTAATCTGCTCGGGCCGCTAACCAATCCTGCAGGGGCCAAGGTACAGTTAGTGGGAGTGTATGATGACAGTCTGGTGCTAAAAATGGCAAAGGTTCTCGCTAAGATTGGAACTGAAGACGCTATGATTGTGCACGGCCATGGGGGCTTGGACGAAGTATCTCTTGCCGGTCAGACGCACGCAGCCAGGATTCGAAACGGAGAAATCCTTGAAGAGGTACTGACTCCAGATTCCTTTGGGTTGCCTCTTGTAGAGTTCAAAGATGTGACAGCCCCTGAGAACCCGGAGGACTATCCAATAACGACTGTCAAAATATTGAGCGGATCAAGAGATGCACGGGAGCGCGCCGTGCGAAATATGGTTCTCGCGAACGCTTCAACTGCACTGGCAGTAGCTGGCAAAGTCAGTAATTACACTGAAGGCGTGGAAATGGCGAGGCAGTCTCTGGATTCTGGAGGTGCGTTCAGGAAACTACGAGAGTTAGTAAAGTTGTCAGGTGGCGACACCGAGAAGACGGAAAAATTCGCCAAAGTCCTTTGAGGAGTAAACACTTGAAGACACTTGAGGCCTTGACGACCGACGCTTTGCTTACAGTAGAATCGGGCTTCTACGATTCTCCAGAAACGCCGTCATCTCTTGCAGCAACGGGGAAAAGTCTGGTAGATGTAGTCTCTGAAAACAGGGGACGCGCTCTCGTCTGCGAGGTAAAATTTGCATCTCCATCTGCGGGAGACATTCGGGGCAAAGGTCTTCCTGCGGAGATAGCCAAAGAAATGGAAGCTGGAGGGGCTATGGCACTTTCAGTACTGACTGAACCAAAGAACTTCAAAGGGTCTGTTTCAAATCTGATTTCCGTTAGGTCTGTCACATCATTACCGATAATAATGAAGGATATTGTTGTTTCTAAAGAACAAATCATAGCAGCTAGACGCCTTGGAGCAAGCGCTGTCCTGTTGATCGAGGAAATCTTCACTCGGAAACAAACGAAAGGAGGGCTTTCGTTGAATGAAGCGGTCAACGTAGCCAGGGATTGTGGCGTAAACTCTATCGTTGAGACCCATACGAAGGTTGGGTTGGAAATTGTCTCAAAAGTGGATTGCGACATAATCGGACTCAATAATCGCGACTTGAATACTTTCAAGACGAATATCGAAACTACCGTGGATTTGCTCAATGGATTCGTACCCAGGAGGAGCGGCAATCGACCTTTGCCACTGATAATGAGTGAGAGTGGCTATGAGAGCCCAGAAGATATTCTCAAGCTCAAGGAAAGAGTCAGCTTGAATGGCTCTTTGCAACCAGACGCTTTCTTGATTGGAACATCCATCATGAAATCAGATAACATAAGAGAAAAGGTACAGAGTTTCACAAGGGTCTTGCTAAGTTGAAAGTCAGAGTAAAGATCTGCGGACTGACTAGAATGAATGATGTAGCAGCTGCTATCGCGGCCGGTGCAGATTCGCTCGGCTTCGTGTCTGGCTACCCGGACTCTCCCAGAAATTTGTCATTTAAGAAGTTGAGAAAAATTATGTTGAATATTCCACCTTTTGTGAGTTCTGTGGTGGTGACTCCGACTTCGAACAAAGATATCAAGAAGATACTTTCGCTCGCGCCTAGCTACCTCCAAACGTATGGCGGTCTAGAATGGCCGCAAGAGGTACTTTGTCAGAATGTAATCCAAACTGTTAGACCCCTGGGTGATGCTAGTACCGTAGTTGACAAAGCAATTTATCTGGCCAAAAGAAGTAAAGCAATCCTTTTCGATGGTTCATTGACTTCAAAGTATTCGAAGGCTGACTATGTGCAGAGCAGAGTAACTTTGGAAGATAGCTGGAAAACAGCTCGACTTGTCAACAAAGCATTGGGAAGGACTCCGCTCATCCTCGGTGGAGGTTTAACAGCAGATAATGTCGAGCGGGCGATAAGGTTTGTTAGGCCATACGCTGTGGATGTTTCTAGCGGCGTCGAGAGCTCGCCCGGATTAAAGGACAAAGACAAGATCTTTAGGTTTGTAAGGAATGCAAGGAAAACTACCAAGTGATTCAAAATAATATGATCGCAGATTATCCAGTGAATGGCAGGTTCGGTGACTATGGAGGAAAATACGTTCCGGAAACTCTGAATGCAGCTCTGGATCAGCTGGAAGAATGCTATTCGAAACTCAAGAAGGACAGAGAATTCCAGAGTCGTCTCAAAAACCTGCTTCAGGAATATGCCGGCCGTCCAACGCCTCTCTACCTTGCAGAGAATCTAACTCGAGAGTACGGCGGTGCAAAGATCTACTTGAAGCGAGAAGATTTGCTTCACGGTGGTGCCCACAAGATGAACAATGCATTAGGGCAAGCTTTACTTGCGAAATACATGGGCAAAAAAAGAATAATCGCTGAGACAGGTGCAGGGCAACATGGCGTTGCAACCGCGATGGCTTGCGCCAATCTTGGTCTCGAATGTGAAGTCTACATGGGCGCGGAAGACATGGAACGACAACGCTTGAACGTCGTCAGAATGAAGATTTTGGGAGCAAGAGTGAATCCTGTTGTTTCAGGAACAAGGACATTGAAGGATGCAATCAACGAAGCATTGAGGGATTGGGTCGCAAACGTCCGGTCGACACACTATCTGATAGGCTCGGTAGTAGGTCCGCATCCATTCCCAGTGATTGTGAGAGACTTCCAAGCTGTAATTGGAAAGGAGATTCGAAAAGAGATTCTAAAGAAAGAAGGAAAGCTCCCGAAAACAGTGGTAGCTTGCGTGGGCGGAGGGAGCAATGCCGCCGGTACATTTCATCCATTTGTCAAGGATAAGCGAGTCCATTTAGTCGGAGTTGAAGCAGGTGGAAAGGGTCTGGCTTCAGGAAAACACGCTGCGAGTTTGGGTGCTGGACAGCCTGGAGTTCTTCACGGGATGAAGACATATGTTATGCAAGACCGGTATGGCCAAGTTAGTTCGACTCATAGCGTATCAGCAGGGCTGGACTATCCCGGGGTGGGACCGGAGCATGCTTACTGGAATGATTCCGGACGTGTAGAATATACCATCGCTACCGACGACCAAGCAATCAACTCGCTTCTCGAGCTCTCGAAACTCGAAGGAATAATTCCGGCGCTTGAATCTTCGCATGCAATTTACGTCGCCACGATAATTGCTTCGAAGCTGAAAAGAGATGATAGCATCGTGGTGACTCTCTCTGGACGTGGAGACAAGGATGTCGATATCATTGCCCAACAGCCACAGGCTTTGAACTTGATGAAAGCGAGTTAGCGTGAATTATCAGTGACAACAAGGATTGAGGAGGCTTTTGAGACTGCAACAAAAGATGGTCGGAGAGCTCTCATAGGTTTTCTTACTGCAGGGGACCCGGCACCGTCGCACACAGGCACTCTTTGCAGAGCGTTGATCGAAGGCGGCGTCGATATTCTAGAGTTGGGCATTCCCTTTTCGGATCCTATTGCTGATGGCCCCACAATCCAGGCTGCTGACAACAGAGCGCTCGCAGCTGGAACAAACACGGACACCTGTTTAGATGCAGCAAGAGCTCTCAGAAATAAGCACGAAATTCCAATTGCCTTCCTCACTTATTACAACCCGATTTTCAAGTATGGTCTTGCCAACTTTATGAAAAAAGCGTCAGAATGCGTGGATGGCCTGATAGTTCCGGATTTGCCAGATCTAGGGAGTAAGGAATTCCTTTCTTACAAACGCTTGGCCAAGAGAAACCATCTTGCCACAATACTACTCGCAGCTCCCACGACTACTGATGAGAAACTCAAATCTTTGATGCGCGAGTCCGAAGGCTTCTTGTATCTGGTCTCACTTCTGGGAGTTACGGGTGCCCGAAGCGGTGTCCCTGCAGCTAGCCTGGATCTAATCAGGCGCGTCTCGAGGATTTCAAATCACTCTGTCAAGGTTGCAGTTGGTTTCGGTATTTCTTCCCCAGATCAAGTCTTTTCGGTACTCAAGACCGGTGCCGATGGAGTGATCGTTGGAAGTGCCTTTGTGAATATCGTGGCAAACAATCTCGATAACATCGAGGCAGCCGCCACTCAATTGCGAACATTCGCATCCAAACTCAAAGAGGCCACGAGAATACGATGACTTTCCAAGAGGGGCCGAAACTGTACTTCCATAACTTCCTTCTCATTATTCCTTTCAGATTTGCCACTTGACAGGAAACAGTCAGAGAATTTCCGAAAAATCACACGACAAAAATAGGGATCCCCAGCTGGAAGTAGTCCATAGCTGGGTAATCATCTGGTCGCCAAATGCCTGGCTATGCCAGCAGAACGACTGCAGTGCTCTTCCCTGTCACCTTGATGTGGAGTTTAGTTCCAGCCGCAACGATCGAATGATTCTTGTAGAACGGCTTTATTCCGTCGATCCTTCCAACGTCGACACCTTGCCAAAGGTTGTGCATTTTTGAACGATACATTCTACCTTCGTAATCAATCAGGACTATGGGTTCTCCAGGTTGTGGAAAGTATTGACGATATTCTTTCGGTATAACGAGTCTACCGCCCTCGATCCACCAGTCTTTAACAGAGACATCGAATTCGACATCAATTACCTGTTGCTGGGATTCCTGTCTTTGACTATTGGTTGAATACTGATTATTCTCTACGCTCATTTTGGAATTTTCGGCCAAGCATATTGGCCTGGCCTGATTTAATCCTACCTGTGAGTCAAGTACTTTAGACGTGTCCCTGGCGCGATTCACGCAGATTGGTTAGCTTTGGAAAGCCCATTCTGACAGTCTCATGAATGAAGACTGGTCAAGATTAGTTGATGTAGCATTTCCAGAAACGCCTATCTCGAGATGGATTGTCAGTTCAGTCTGCAAATCGGCTGCATCGGTTGTAAATTAAGAAACAGAGCGGCCTTTCGAAGGCGACCTTGATGTCAGGCCGCCGTGTAATGCTAGATATTACGCAGTTCCAAAACTCAATCCGACGTCGCTCAACCATTTCCTGTACGCAATCGCAGTCTTGTCTGATCGCAGGTGTAGTTCAGCCTGCAAGTCCAATGGCAATAGCTCGGGCCGTTGAGATTCAACAATCTTCATGTCTTGAGAAACTACCCTGTCTTCGAATTCTCTGATTTGATAGTCTGGAGTTTCATCACTGTAATTCATCGCGATAATCATCCACATCGCACTCTGCGTCTGATTCACCGGAGTTACGCTCATGAAGATAGCGAATCCTTGGCCCGAGGAGACTTTCGTGAAATACGCAGTGAGCGGACGCAATACTTTGTACGTGTAAACGACTGGGGCACCAATTCCGGTCCCATCTGGGTTGGGTTGCCAGATCTTGATGTTACTCGCGGTTATTCCGTCGGAATTGGTAACCACCTCATAGTCGTTGATCTCTGCATGGTTTCTGTCCCCGAGTAATCCTTCATGAACAAATGGAAGGTGCGCCACGTCTAGAAAATTCTCGACTAGTCTGGGTGCGCTGGCTTTTGCCAGATAGGGGCCACAGAAGATCTTTCTGTAAGTGGATTCATTCCATTCTGGGAATGAACCGATTTCTGTAGTTGGAGATCCTAAGCAGACCCAGACAAAGCCGTACTTTTCTCTGGCGGTGAACTTCCTTACCTGAACCTTGGAAGGCGGAAGTTGCGCGGGGTGCGCGGGTATTCGAATGCACGTGCCGTTTGTGTCGTACGTCCAGCCATGGTACGCGCAAACAAGCTCTTGTGATTCAACATGGCCGAGCGAAAGTTTCGATCCTCTGTGCAGGCATAGGTCTTGCCAAGCTAACACTTTCCCACAAGATCTCCAAATTACAATATCTTCCTCCAGTACCCTCGAAGAAAGAAGTTTGTCTTCCTCAAGGTCGGTTGACTTGGCCACTACGTGCCAATCATTGAGCAGGACCGGGTCTAGTACCTTTGCGGTAAGCAATTCGGTCATTGTTTGAGAACGGAGTACAAAAAGTTAGATGGAGGAGATCTATTCGGGAGGAATCTCCTTGTATGCCATCCCTATGTCTATTCCCTTCTTCTTGTGATAACTTGAGGAAACCACATAGATTATGGCTCCTAGAATTGCAGAGAGCAGGATGTAACCGTAAGCAAATGTGTTGCCGCCCCAAACACCTGGATATGCTAGAAACTGGTATGTGAGGAATGCAAAGACACATGCACTGAGTATTCCTGCGACCGCAAGCAGTGTCTTCATTCCCCCTTTCTCATGCCTCACAGCATATGTAGCAGCTGCGCCTCCAACAAAGATGAAGTAAATCATGGAAGCCATGATTGCTCCGTAAAGAGAGTTGATGTATCCGTAGAAGCTTATTGCCACGCCAAGAATTCCTACTGTTACGACCAAGTCAATTACATGCGCAATTACTGGTGACCTGAATCTTGGGCTAATGTAGGCCATCTTCTCTGGAAGGAACCTGTCGAAGGCTTGGGCGAAAATGTACCTGGATATCCCTATGATGCCATAAGCCAATATTCCAATATTCCAAAGCACCCAACCTGCACCAATGAAGGTCTCAACTGCGACGTTCCCAGAAACACCCATCGCAAGTGTCCAGAAATTGAAAGAATAATCGTTCACTAAATTGCTGTTGAAAAAAGCTCCGTTGATGAAATGATATCCTCCCACATAGTAGAGTGTCGCAAACGAACCTGTAACAATAATCAATGAGACTAGACCAGAAATTGGGACGTTCCAATTCGTGGATCTCTTTCCCTTGATTTCCGAAGCTACGGCAGGAGCTGCCACGAACCAGGGATAGACGAACATAGCAAAAAATGGCATTAAGAATATCGTGTTGCTGAAGTTGAACGTCGATCCTGGGTAAGAAGCTGCCACACTCGAATACGTGGTTCCGTTTATGCCCAGTCCGTTGATGTAACTCACGACTCCGCTGTTACCTGCAGCGAGCAAGACGATATTAGCAACTATCAAACTGAGAATTCCAATAATCATGGTGGCTGAAACAAGTTTGAATCCATACTTTGGTCTGAGGATGTTAAGAAGTATGAGGATTGTATAGATGACAGCACCCAGGGCAAATTGTGGAATCGCGCTGCCTCCGAAGTTAATCGGGATTGCAAGATCCAGATACTGTGAATAGCCTAGCTGCACTAGAACTGCCCCAATCGCCAAAACAGTCGAGAATGCGATTAATGCCATAAAAGCCATGGTTTCGATCGTATATCCCATGAAGGATACTGTACTGCCAACAAAGCCACCAAACGCTCTAGAGGTCCAAACATAATCTCCGCCAGTTCTTGGGAGCCTCCGAGTCATGATGGTATACACAACCATCTGTGGGATCGTTATCGCAAAGGCAATCAAGGAACCATAAACCAGGTTGATGCCACCAGCTGAGGTGAGCACTGCGGGAATGGCAAACATGGTGAATGCAATGGTGGCCAAAGCTGCGCCACCTGACATGCTGCTCACGTTCAACGCAACTGCGTCCAACAATGATACGTTCTTTACCAGACCGGTTGATTCACGTACGAAGATCTTGGCTTTTTGTTCAGTCATACTTGGTCGCAGGTTTTGAACCGTTTGTATAAATTGTTTCTCAGTACTGCAGAAAATATTTACATAGATGAGTAAAAATATCCAAGTCAGATTTGCAGGCCAGCCAAGCGCGAGAGACTATTGGACGGAAGGAGAGGGCCAGGCCAAACGGACAATTCGAGTACGTGCAATCTGTTGTAGATCGCTTGCGTATTCTGAAGGATGGTATGACGTACTCGAAGATGGAGGCGACTACGGGCATTCACTCGACTCTTCTGTGCAGATACGTCACTGGTAGCACGCGACCATCTAAAGAACAATCACAAGTTCTGGAGAAAACTCTACTTCGGAAATCATGGTTTAGAGAGAAACTCAGGGAAAAGATGTCGGTTACAGAAGAAGGTTATCTGGATCTGCATGCAGTAACTTCAGATCCAAACGCGTTGAAGTGG
>DAHVAI010000275.1 GCA_027314685.1 Nitrososphaerota archaeon
GGACGAGTTTACGTCGCGCTCGAATCGCACTCGCGCCAACCTCAAGGCAGAGATCCGCTAGCAGGAGAAAGAACAAGTGCTGAATCAGGTCATCCTCCGACAGGGCGAGGAATTGCAAGAATACCTAGAGTAAAGGGCGAAAGGTACTCGAAGTCTGGTATGGCTGGCGGCGTTGCAAGCGTTGTGGGAGGCAGATTGCCTCATCCGCCAAGATCGGAAAAGGTAATCAGAAAGGAAGTGAACAAAAAGGAGAGATACTTCGCACTTGCCTCTGCCATTGCAGCGACTGCTCATAATGATCTCGTTGCAAAGCGCGGTCACAAATTTTCTGCGAATCTTCCTATAATAGTCTCGAGCGACCTAGAAAAAGTCGAGAAAGTTCGGGAGCTCAAACGATTCCTGCAGACTTTGGGGGCCGACAAAGATATCGAACGTGTGCGGAACCGCACAAGCAAAATATCATCCAGTCTGTCTAAGCTTTCGCGGACAGGTACGGGACCATTGTTCGTGGTTTCTGACAAATCCAAACTTGAAGGAGCGATTAGATCTATGAGTGGAGTATCTGTGGTAAAGAGCTCGGAAATTTCAGTCCTGGACCTAGCCCCTGGGTGCTCACCTGGAAGGTTGACTATCTGGACTAAAGATGCTTTGTCAAACTTATCCAAGAATGTAACTGGTTTCGGTGTATAACATGAATCCTGAGGATGCCCTAAAAATTGTCATACGACCATACGTTACAGAAAAGACCTTTGACGCCATAGAACGACAGAATAAGATCTGCTTCCTAGTGGATACTAAGGCAACCAAGAAGAAGATCAAGAATGCTATCGAGACACTTTATCAAGTCAAGGTCCAATCTGTAAACACAGCTATTACTATCACAGGCAAGAAAGCATTCGTGAGATTGGAACCAGCGAGTCAGGCTAGCGACCTTGCATCAAAGTTAGGATTGGTGTAAGATTCCATGGGTAAGAGAATCCTTCAGCGCCATCGTGGGAAGGGAGGGTTACAGTACAGAGCTCCAATAATCGGTAAATTCGCTAAAGTACGTTATCCATTTGTTCCCGAGGGTCAAACAGCGCAAGCGAAGATTGCTGATATCGTACACGAACGCGGAAGGGCTTATCCAATCGCTCAAATTGATTTTTCAGGAAGGCGATTTTATATTCCCGCAGTTTCGGGCATGACAGTTGGCTCGGAAATAACCATTGGCGCGCATGCATCGGTTTCTTCAGGAAACATTCTTCCGCTTTCCAACATCCCGGAAGGCACTACTATTTGCAATATCGAGAGATATTTGGGCGA
>DAHVAI010000282.1 GCA_027314685.1 Nitrososphaerota archaeon
ACGCCAGCTCCACGAAGAGGGAGAGAAATTAGGTCATTTTCTTCAGTTCAGATCTAAGGTTTATACAAAAACTAGGGATGATCAGGAAAAACCATTAGCTTTTATCAGCCACGATTCAAGAGACAAAGAAGTTGCAAGAAAAATAGCTATAAACCTTCAACATAAAGTTTGTCCAGTTTGGTACGACGAGTTTGATTTAAAGCTTGGAAATAACCTTCGTGAGAGTATAGAGAAGGTGCTACGAAATTGTAGAAAGTGTGTGCTTATTTTAAGCAAAAACTTCTTTGAGAACTCTGGATGGGGGAAAAAAGAATTTGATTCAATATTTACCAGGGAAATTCTCGAACAGAAACAGCTTGTTCTACCAATTTGGCTACAAGTTTCTAAACAAGAAGTTTTTGATTACAGTCCTAGTTTATTGAATGTTTACGGTATTGATTGGGATAAGCTTGGAGAAGAAGAAGTGTGTCGACAAATTTATATGGCAGTCAATAAAGAATGATACTTCAAACCAATGTCCACACCAGATAAGCAAACAGCCAACATTGTGCTTTATGCGAGGCTAATGGAAACAATCAAATGGCGTGTCGATGCTGTACAAAGAACGCTAACTCTTCTGAAATCAGGCGTGCACTACCTGGATAACAGGCTAGTTGCAGAATTCTGCCTACTTCAGTTTAGATTCTGTTGTGAATTACTTGCTATCGGCTGCGTTGCAATTCATACCGATGTTTCGTTAGCAAAGCGCTTGCGCAAAGCTTGGAACGCTCACGAGATTATGGCTGCATTTGAGAAATTAAAACCGAGTTTTTTCCCAGATCCGATAAAAAGTGAGACGCAATCAGATGGTAAGATCGCGCAAAATGCAGTAACGGATGCGCTAACAAAAGAACAACTTTTGAAAATGTATCACTTCTTCGGTAGGCTTTTGCACAGCGGAACCTTTGATTCACACGTCAATCCGAAGCCGAAGACCTACGACTTCAGACTCATTGACGAATTCTTGGAGAAGTTCGTCAAACTTCTAGATGATCATACCTATCTTCTGCACGATGGGGAATGGATGGTGCGTATTTGTATGAACGACGTAAATAGTGGCAGTCAGGTTGCATGGAATATCTTGAAGAGAACGACTTAGGGTTAATTCACGCCGTGGATTCTAGAAATCTCAGAATATCAATCACATGTTGTTTTTCTTAATATACAAATTTGAGCCATGAATTCCTAGAAAGTTGTAATGGACCTGGAGCGATCGGGACCAGCGGGGCTAAGCTAAAACATAATCCCGAAAGTGAAATCGGAAGAATGAAGCTCTGGATTTGTAGTGCCCCCCATTTGAACCGGACACCTCTGTGCTTAGAATATGCACTAGGAGGAGGTCATATGACCAGTCATAGGACTCTTGATCCGAAAATTGTCGACAACAATTCAGTTTCTGTCCGAAGAAGACGTTGGACGGCTGAGAAAGCGCGAATCGCATCGATCCCCTTGATTGCCGGACGAACAATGATAGTGAATGATGGGATGAACGTGCCCTGATTATCCGTCCAGATGTCCCAGAGTCCAGCGAAGGCCAGAGCTTTGTCATCCTTTGCATGGAAAAACCAAGGTTATTTTCCTCGCTCAAGCTGTTGCCACTCGTAATAACCATCTGCAGGAATGATGCAGTGTTTATGCCGGAATGGCTTTCGAAATGCGGGTTTTGTGTCCACCGTTTCAATCCAGGCATTGATCGTAGAGAATTTCCCTTTTCCCTTGCCCCAGTGAGGGATCAGGCCCCAAAGGAAGGGCTTTATTTCAGGTTTTTCATCGGGATTGGTCTTCAGTATGACAAGGGCATTTTGTCCGGGTGAAAGGTTGTAACGAGGGGACCAGTCAATCAGGGGGAGCTTCGTATTGAAGATGGAAGCATATTCGGAAGGTTTCCTTTTCTGGGCGAAGCGACCGCACATTCCTCGT
>DAHVAI010000286.1 GCA_027314685.1 Nitrososphaerota archaeon
AGGATTGGCGTAGTGGAAGGCAGCTTGAAGGGCTGGGCTAGCGGCCGCGGTAAAGGGCAAGTTGGCTTCGACAAGCCAGTTGACAATGAGCCGTCGGAACTTCGGCTTGTCGAACCGAGCAATCTGATCTTGTTCAAAGGCTTCGTCGGCTTTTCGTTTCTTCGTAAAGGCATCGATTAAAGGCTGCTGGGAGGGGGCCGGCTTCTTCGTCTTGTACTTGGCGGCTTGGTCGGGGTCGTTCGAGAAGATCTTGTGTTGAACTGCCAGATGCTTGTACACGTTCTCGGGATTCGAGGCAAGGAGGGTATAGGGAACCCTCGGTGGTCTCTTTGCACAGGATCAAACCCTGCAGAGCCAACGAATAGCCTTGGGGGCTGTCTTCTTTCCTGCGGACTTTGAACCCGTAATCCCAGAACCACCCCCTTGTGATGCCCACCCTTGGCATGAGATGCACGGCATTATCACCGACTTTGTATGTTTGGGGGACATCATCCCATGTCTGAGGACGTTGTGGAGGATCGGAGGGCAAGGTGATATCAGTCTCGCTCGATGGAGGATCAAGGGGATCGGAAAGCAGCACGTCGGAGAGTGTAGAGGATTGTAGGCCCTGCTGAGACATGTCGATCGCGTTCGGTGGAGAGGACTCGAGTGATTTAAGGAAGAATTGGATTCGATCTCGCTTCTCTGTTGAGAGAAGGAAGAAGGAAGAAGACATATTCGTGGGAGCAGAGGAGCTTTTATATTGTAGACCTTGGTTGAGGCTCGCAATGTTGTAAAAACGCGGTCAAACGCGCCTTCAAGGACGCGAACAACTTACGTGAGCTGTTAGCAATGTCAGAAAATACTGTTATTGGAGACCGCCGGAGTACATGTTGAACCCCGCCATTAGCCGCTCAAAGAGGGGTTGGACGGGTACCATGAAGTGTCATCAGACCAGTATTGCGAATCATCAGCTACTATCATGAAAAGTATCTCGCTCGCCTCGCCAGAATTTTCCAATTTGAATGAAGGGGGATTGACGCCAGTAGAATCTTCTGTTGTTGTGCAATGGATGTAGATTGCTTCGTTATGGCCGTCAAGCTCGTCTTTAAAATTGTTAGTGAATTGGTTGCTTTACAGCGAAAATTGCCGTACATCGATTACCCCGCCCATCGCGGGGTAACCGCCTGGCGGCTCTCCAAACAGCTACCCTATCTAGACACTGATCTTTCGGCAAGAACTCGTCAACAAGGTGAGATACAGTCAAGCAAATAGTCTCATTAAATCGAGCAAAATTCTCTCTAGCGGGTTGCGTAGTATGAACTTCTCCGGAACGCGTCGAGTGATTCATATCAACCTAGACCCGAAGATGGACAAGTTTCCATATCAATGTAGACCATTACACTTATCATCTAGATAATTCACCACCAACAGTAGTGGATCGGATTAAAACATATGTCAATCATCTTCATTCTATCTAGGGACTATTTCTCCCAGTGGAAATCATCTTAGTCGCTCTACGCACCGTGT
>DAHVAI010000287.1 GCA_027314685.1 Nitrososphaerota archaeon
GATTTCGGTCTATCGTTTGTTTCGAGCAGACTCGAGGATAGGGCCGAAGACCTTCATTTGCTCAAGCAGTCTATTCGAAGTTCTGAAACAAGGAGCGCAGGACGCAGATTTAGAGATGTACTGCAAGGTTACGAGAGCGTATCAGGCAAGAGAGAATTAGTCAGAATAACGAGACAAATTGCTGAAATTGAACGTAGGGGAAGATATGCAAGAGTTGATTGAATTCTACTTTGCAACCTCAAACGAAGACAAACTCGCTGAAGGAAATGCAGCACTCGCGCAGTATCAAATCCAAGTGATCAAACTTGGTGAGTTTCAGAAGTTAGAGATACAAAGCCATGACCTGGAAGAAATTGCATCAACGGCTCTGATGTTGATACTACAGAAGACTAACTCATCTGTCTTTGTGGAAGATTCAGGCCTTTTCATTCATGAACTGAATGGCTTTCCGGGACCATACAGTTCATACGTGTTTGAAACGCTGGGAGTCGAAGGCATTCTGAAACTAATGGATGGCGCCCATTCAAGAAAAGCTGAATTTAGATCTTCGGTTGCATTTGGAAAAGATGGAAAAATGTTGGGTACATTTTCATCTTCAACAGAGGGTTTGATACAGCTTCAAGGCAGAGGGAAGAACGGCTTTGGGTTTGACCCTATTTTTGTACCAATGTGGACACAAAAAACATTTGCGGAGATGGAACTGAAGGAAAAGACTATCTACTCGCATCGATCAAAAGCGCTTTCAAAAATGGCGCTTTGGTATTTGAACGAGTTAAGCAAGGAAAAGAAACAGACCACTCGGTCTATTGATCCGGCAAAATGAGACTTTAATTGGCGATAGACTTATTTTGGATAATTTGATCCTCATATCGCTTCAAGTTTGGCAAGAATTCATTCCCACAGACGAGGCAAATCTCAATCCACAAGACCTTCCTCGAAACGTGCACCGACATGGGTGAATCGTAGTCAAGATGAGATTGTAGCGGGCATTGCGAAACTTGCTAAAGAGGGTCTTGGACCGAGTCAAATAGGATTAAGGCTAAGGGATGAGTATGGGGTTCCCAGCGCCAAAACATTTCTAGGAAAAAGTCTAACCGACACACTAGCTGATGTCAAGAGTGGTCAGCCTATTCCTGAAGATCTGCACAGGCTGGTGGAACGCGCCGCTAAGCTAAAAGACCATTTGGCAAAACATCACGCTGATAGGAAGAACGTTAGGTCTCTTGAGTTGTTGGAAGCAAAGATACATCGTCTTTCGAGCTATTACAAGAATAATGAGCGATTACCTTCTGAGTGGAAATATTCTGTGGCTGTCGCTCAGCTAGCCTAGCGACAAGATTCGGATTCCAATGGAAGACGAAGAAGGACTGTTCGAGAAAGCTCGAACATTCCAAACCACAATATCTGAAGTATCACACAAAAACGAAAACATAATGGTTGCGGCGCACCATGATGCTGATGGCATCTGCGGGGCCTCGTTACTGACGGATTTCATTCACAAGAAAAATGGCCACGCCCAAGTCAGATCTACCTCCGAACCTAGTCCAAAATTCCTTGAGGTTCTGAATTCAGCAAAATATGATTTCGTAATATTCGTAGACATTTGCTCAGGCCTCGCTGAGGAGATCGCAAGAAAATTCGGTGACAAATGGCTGGTCATAGATCATCACGAGATACCTGAGTCAGAAATGAATCATGAAAGAATAATCAATCCATTTCAATTTGGGTTCGATGGCACTACAGCTGCAAGTTCCTCAACATTATGTAATTTCATTACTTCTTCTTCAACCGAGAGAGATTCGTACCTGTCTGCAGTCGGATCTTTGGGAGATAGGCAGGATGTCGGTCCCAGAAGGAGTCTGATTGGTCTCAATGCAAAAGTACTAGGTCAGGATACCGACGAACGCAAGGACATCAAATCCAAATTCGATCTACTATTCTCTTCACGAGAAACAAAACCGGTTCACGAATCAATAGCCGGAACATTTTCCTTCTTCATTCCGGGTCTAACGGGAAACAAAGATGCATGCCTTGCCAGTTTAAGGGGAGCTGGAATAGAGATGAAAGCCAATACCCGATGGCGCACTCTCGCAGATTTTTCCGAGGATGAGAAACAGCGTTTGCTCGAAGCGATCGTACCGCACCTTTCTGGCACTACGTATACTGTTGAAGACTTGGTAGGCAGCGTATATTCGTCGCACTCCAAGGATGAGTTTTCTTTCTCGAAGGATGCGCGGGATTTCGCTCTTGTTCTCAGTATCTGCGGTAGAATGGGAAGACCTGGGCTGGGCTTATCGTTGTGCATGGGCGGGGATGAAGCACCGTTGTCAAGTGAGCTCGAAAAGATCATCGACGACTACAGATTAGAAATCGTGAGAGCAGTCCAGCTGTTGGCGCAGAGTGAAGACAGGATAAACGAGAAATCTGAATATGCGATTGTCGTAGGCGATGGAGTGGTGTCAGAAAGAATGACCGGTGCGGTATGCCAGATATTCTCTTCGTTGTTGCGTTTCAAGAACAAGGCGGTGTTGCTTAGAACCACTACTCAAGATGGTGATGTCAAGATATCTGCAAGATGCGGTAAGGAGCGTCAGGACTTGGATCTTGGCAATCGATTCAGAGAACTTGCAAAGAAGGTTTCAGGAGCTGGTGGCGGACTCAAAAACGCTGCCGGACTCAAGTTCTCTATTGCAAAACAGCAGGACTTCCAACAGATGGTGAGCAAAGTATTCGAATCTCACAGCTGAAAAGCAAGCTAACCGTGAGGTTTGCTGATCAGAAAACTACAAAGGCGATAGCGGCATCATTAGCTCCTGATAATGTCAACTTCCCACACGGCATGACATTCCGACAGATAGTTGGTTCAAAGGAGTTGACGATTGATATCCACTTACGTGCTAGTGATCATCAGATTGAAACGTTAATATCCACTTTTGACGAAATTGTGTCGCACATCCAGACGGCAGCAAACGCGATCGAGAAGACTGAAAATCTATGATTGACATACGCTTGCTGAGAGAAGCGCAAGATAAGATTCGAGAAAATCTGGTTAAGAGAAATATCAAGGATTTTCCGTTGGACGAACTTTTCGGACTAGAAAAGAACAGGCGTGAACTCATAGCTCGAAATCAAAAGTTGAAGGAAGAGCGAAACAAGATTTCGCTCGAAATTTCGTCATCAAAGAGAACAGGAGGAGATGCGCAACAATTAATTTCACAAATGAAGGACACTTCAGTTGCAATTACTCAAAACGACAAGGATTCTCAAGCAATCCAATCCAGATTCGAACTATTGCTGTCGTCTCTTCCAAACTTCGTAGACCCCTCGGTTCCATTGGGCAAAGACGCGACGGCAAACGTCCTTGTGAATAAATGGGGTGAAGCCGCGTCGAGCGATTTGGATCACATCGAGATTGCAGATCAATTCGACATGCTCGATGTCGAAAGGGCCGCTAAGACTTCGGGAGCGCGGTTCTATTTTCTTAGGCGTGATCTGGCGCGATTGAATTACGCTCTAATTACATTCGCTTTGGATTACCTTAGAAGGAGAAGCTTCATTTTGATTCAGCCACCATACATGCTGAAGCGAGAAGCTATAGGTGGGGCTGTCATCCTCGGAGATTTTGAGGATGTCATCTACAAGATAGAGAACGAGGATTTGTATCTCATCGGCACCTCGGAGCATGCGATAGCTGCAATGCACATGGGTGAAATCTTGGATGGAGATGCTCTCCCGATTAGGTACGCAGGAATCAGCCCGTGTTTCCGCAAAGAGGCGGGTGCGCATGGAAAGGACACAAAAGGAATATTCCGAGTTCACCAGTTTGAGAAAGTTGAACAGTTTGTCTACTGCAAGCCTGAGAACTCCGAAAGAGAGCACAAGATGCTGCTTGAAAATGCAGAGGGCTTCATGCAAATGCTTGGCATTCCCTATCATGTAGTTCTCTTGAGCTCAGGCGATATGGGCAAGGTTGCGTCTAAGACGTTTGACATCGAAGGTTGGATACCCAGCCAGAACAACTATCGGGAGCTCATTTCCTGCAGTAACTGTACTGATTTCCAGGCTCGATCTCTTGGGATAAAGTATAGAGAGAAAGCGCACGAGGAATCGAAATTCCTGCACACACTAAACAGCACCCTGGTG
>DAHVAI010000303.1 GCA_027314685.1 Nitrososphaerota archaeon
GTCAACTCCGCCGAGATATTTGTAGATCAGTGCTTTTCCCTCCATGACAGGCAGACTTGCCTCTGGTCCGATGTCACCCAGCCCCAGTACTCTTGACCCATCGGTCAGAATGCAAAGGTTGTTCCACCTGTTGGTATACTGGAATGATTGATCTTTATCGCTGGCAACAGCCATGCTGACAGCAGCGACCCCTGGCGTATACCATATGGAAAAATCGTCCAAACCATTGACTGGAACCTTTGGGAAGGTTTGCATCTTACCTTCGTAATACCTTGAATATTCTAGGGCTAGCTTTGAATTATCGCGTTTCTTTTTACTTGATGTTTTTGGCAAACTTCTTTTTACCTCGCGGATTTTGGTAATCCTTGGCGATTTTGTAGCAGGGCTAGATTTTTCAGAGAGATCAATCTTTGGTATTTAACGAATTTTGTGGACTGTAGCTGATAATGAAAATACCGTTATAAGCAGGATGCGAGCTTCGCTGTACCTTGTGTGACTTTGGCCACGTTCAAATTCAAAAAGGGCGACCTGGTACTCGTAGACGAAGATGGAGCACAAGCGGTTTTCGAAATTCTCTCATCGCCGGTTGCTGACAAGAGAATAGTTGCAGATGAAGACGTCTGCTACGACGCAAGGCAGATTGTAAGCGGCAAGACAAAGACAATATTTGAGGATGAAATACTGCGGTTAGCGACCCCGGTGGATAACTCTGCGCATTTATTCAGAAAGGAAAAGTAAACTCCTCAAATACCGTTTCTATTCGTATTGTCAAGGTTATACTACTTTTCAATACAGCAAGTGTTTTGGCGCGCATTGAAATTGGATCTCGGTGCTGCTTTCAGAAACTTGGATTGCAAGCCAAATAGATAGATAGCGAGTGTCAGTTGTCCAGTCAACCGTATGGGGACTGCGCTTGCTTTTGTGGAGTCTCAGAAAGTGTTCTTCGGAGCAATACTTCTAATCTGAAAGAGTCATCATCGGAGCTCGATTGCTTTGCTTCTATTTCCGACTCTCTTACCTGAGCCAATGTTTGCTTTGACTCTCTTTGTGGTAATACTCGAAAGTTCTCTAGCTCTGTCTTTGTCGAGACAAAAGCGCTTGGAACTTTGAGTTCGATCTGGCTAGGTGCACCTTCTAGAAACTTTTGAAGGTCGGATGCCAATCGCTTGTCGTCCGTGCTCACCTTGATCCAGTAGATGACCTCCTTCCCCTTCATGTCTGGTGTGGGCATAGTTCTAGTCTCAAACCGCTCTGCCTCGAACTGGATCCCGCCAAGCAGGACTAATACCATGACATAGCCCTAGTTTTACGAATTCAAATACATTATCGTCAGCCAAAGCCTAGCGGATGGACTGGAAAGAAGAGAATGAAAAACACCACAGCGGCCGAAAGCCACAGCAGCATTAACAGTCTTTGGAGTTTTATGCTGTCAGGTACAAGGAAGCTTATCACCATAGGAATGCCCAACGCAAGCGCAGGGTCCACGTTCACGAAGTAGAACGGGTATTCAACTCTATGAAATGCAAAATATTCGAACAACGAAGGACCATAAGTCCCGAAGATCCAAGTTCCAATGAAACCGTCGAGTGGCGTGACCTTTTTTGAGATCACTTTGACGGCGAGTACTGGGACGATTATCCAGATCGAATACCAGATGACCAGGTTTCCGATGCCAAGGTAATCGATAGGATGTAATTCCTTCTGACTGATCAGTGTGTTGTTAGGTCCAGTCGTCGTAATCGTAACAGTCGTGACATAATATTGCTGCGGGTTAATGTCGAAGGGAAGTATCCACATCCAAGGCAAGTAGACCCAAGGTTGTTGCTGTATGTCCTGAGATGTCACAGTCAAGGAGCTAGCGTACTCAAAATAGTACCTGAGGTTCTGTAGTGGATTAGTTAGGTCTCCACCGGGAAAAGTCTTTGTGATTGTAGTTGTAACACTGCTATTGTTTATTGGATTCACAACCACTTCAGTGGTGACAGTCTCCGAGGTCGTTGTTGAAGGATGATACACGGCATCGTATGCCCATAAAGGGATCGACACCACAAGGAAGAGTAAAAGAACAAACATCAACAATCTCTTGAGACTCTGTCCGGAGAGTAACTTGGAGATCGAATCCCTCTTTGTTGCCCACACATGGTAGAGGAAGAGAACTCCGACGAAGTACAACCCCCACTCCTTGCTTAGTATCGATAGCCCGAAGCAAACTGCAGACCAGAAATAGCGCTTCTTGAAGTATGTGTTGAATCCGAGTAGTGCAAAAAGAATTGGTGGTCCCTCAAGAAGGTCAAGAGAAGTATGAATGAAGAACAGAGTCTCAAAACCCAAAAGCGAGGCTGCAAGCAGAGCCTTCTCTTTCGGTAGAAAATTAAGCGCGAGTTGATACAGCGCATATACACAGAGCACGCCTATTACTACGTAGAATATTCGCCAACCAAGAAAGTTGTCGCCAAAAATGTAGATTCCAAATGCACCCCATATCTTGCCAAAGAAGGGATGTTCCAGGTTGCTGGGAATGAATTTCAGTAGATCTTTGGCTGCAGGGACGTAGTAAGATTCGTCAAACACGTAATCACCGCTTCCGTTGGGAAAGGACATTGCAAAAAGGTGCAATCCGAGGAGCAGCAGAAGCAAGTGTCCAATGTTGAAAGATCTGACACTATTCTTGAGAAAACCGGCAATCCTTTCGCGGAATGTCAGAGTTTCCACAATGGCTGCTGGACCGAGTTCGTTTGTCATCGAGAACACTCTGCTAGTGTGGAAGACCCGGAAAATACACGACGAGAGTACAAGTAAACCTGTCGAGATGATCTAATGCTAGACAAAAATTGCCTCGCTCTGCAAGTGGATCCAATAACTTGAATTTTACGATCGTTTGTGAAATCCACTAATAGCAATTGACTGTTTCGCAGATTGCACAAACACTAATCTATTCATAAAATTTTGGAGTTGCCTGAAAATTAGATGTCCGGAGACTCGTCCTCCCGCACGATTGCGATGATTGGGCTCTTTTCCGCTCTTTACATAGTGTCATCCGGTATCGTCTCCTTCATCACTCAGGTCGGATATCCAGAGCATTTTTTGCGCGGACTCTTGATGACGTCGCTGATCGTGCGTACAAGAAGAAAGTGGAGTGCAACTCTGATGGGAGCCGTTTCGGGACTCGTATTTGTCTTCGTTCCTGCGCCCGCCCCTTACTTACTCCCTTCGACATTCGTGTCCGGCTTGGTTTTCGACCTGGTACTTATGATAGGAACATACGCGAGTTCCTCCAGATCTACCCCAAGACTCATGATTGCTGTAGCTGTGAGCGGTGTAGCAGAGTCATTGGTGGCGCTCGCGATATTGACCTATGCTGGATTTTTTGGAAAACTATTCACAGCTCTTGTTTACGCGTGGTCGACAGATGTTGTACTAAATGCAATCCTCAGCGTAACTGGCGCTATGATAGCGATCAGATTTCTGCCGAAGAGGATCTAGGAAACAAAATTGAAGAATTGGACTGACGAGGCGATGATGATTAGGAGAATGCTTAGCAAAGTCACGAGGACTGTCGAGCGCTTTGAATCATGCGCCATGGAATACTCTGTGATCGTCGGCCTGACAGATTGGTAGATCAAAGCGCCGACGATCGACCCCCCTATGGCGCCTCCAATGTGTGCGGTGTAATTCACGTTAGGAAGTACGCTGCTCCCGACGAATATTACTATGAAGAGAATGAAGGGTGGGATGTCGATCTTCTTATCCTTCAAGAAAGAGAAAATGATCAGAGCAGCGTAGATGCCAAAGATTCCTCCCGAAGCACCTGCGCTTGAATAGTAGGGGCCGTTAAGCAGAGTCAGCAGGTTTCCGATTAGCGCGCTTGAGACAAAAACAATGAAGTACCTACTCTTGTTAAGGTTGTCCTCCGTGATGAAATCAAGGACAAGAACAGCTATCGCGTTAAACGCTGCGTCAAGAGGACTATCTGTTATGAGGATCGAGCTAAAAAGCTGGTAATACTGATGGTCGTAAACGAGCAGCAGGTTGTTCTGAGCGAGGAAGTTGGTCGCAACATAGTCTGATGCGGGGTGGCACGAGCTCAGGATGGAATGTGGGCACACGGTTATCGTGTCCCCGATTACGCCTATGATCCAGCCGACAAGAATAGCTCCAGCCAAAATCCAGGCGGGCCTTACATTCTTCCAACGCTCAATGATCGGCAAATCGTTATTCCAGACATTGAGCGAGGCTAACTACTTTTTCTTGAGCTTTGTGCCATTTAGCATTTCGAGAATCTCGTCGCCCAAGCTCGAGTTTCCTATTGGGTCGGTTGAAACAAGGAGAATGTGTTCATCGTCCAAGTTGAAGGTATAAACATCGACCAGTTCCCTCTTGTCCAAGATGTAGCGCCGTCTTCCAAGATACTTGTTCCAATCATTCCCAGAGCGGTGCATCGTAGTCCATTGAAGGTACAACTGTTCCGCTTTTGACGAAGGTTCCAGAGATTTCGTGCCAGACCTCATTCCGCCTTTCGTCATCTTGCCGTCGGGTCCGATTACTGCTGCAAATCTCACGACGGGATTCTGCATCAGCATGTCCTGGATCTCTGACATTGTCTGAGATCGTTCTATTTTACCATATAAAAGATAAATCGTGTCTACCGAAGTTGAATTAGCTTTGTAACTTGGCTCAAGACTCTTTCTGCGGAACTCTAGATTTGATTTGGAGGAATGTATCGCGCCCGCTTTTGCGATCGACTAGACTGGCCGACTAAAATAATCGAATTATTGTATGTTTTCTTTTCAGAAGCTACAAACTTTGTAACAACTCGACGATTCAGGTGACATAACCAAATGGATGCCACCAGGTACTATGGGTGTCAATCAAGAATTCTGTTTAGTTACGGGCAAGTAATTCAGAACCTTTTCCACCAGTAGACTCATAACAGTAAAGGATATATTTACCGATATCGCTTATTCGATATCGATTTATCGATATGTTTGGATTCAAAAGTTTTGGATTAGGAAGGCGTGGCTGGCTTCGTCCCTGGGTGCTTTCACTGTTGACTAAATCGCCCAAGAATGGGGCAGAGATAATGGATGAAATCGAGAGGATGAGCTGGGTAGGCTGGAGGCCTTCGCCAGGTTCTGTGTATCCTCTATTGGACGAGATGGCTAGAGAAGGGCTCGTCGCAAAGAGAGAGGACGGTAGGTACGAGATAACGGAAAAGGGGAAACAGGAATCAGAGTGGTCGTTCGGAATGCCTTTCCATGGGAGTCCTCGTGGCATCGATGGGATGATTTCCGAGATCAGCGGGTATACTTCCTACTTTGAGGATCTTGCAAAGACTGACAAGTCGAAGCTGGTCGCATATGCGCAGACTATCAAGGATCTTGGCGAACGATTGACGAAGCTCTCCACCTAGGGTAAGATCATTGTGCCGCTTTCTCCGTCTGATTTGCCTCTTGATAGGCCTCCTGGTAATTGTTCTAGTCGTGGCCGCAATTGCGTCGGTTACCTATGGCCTCTACTTAGGGCAGTACCCACTGCGGTCCGGCTTCTTTCCTGTCCTGGGACTGGGCTGGCTCGTTGTGATGATATTGTTCGGAGTCTTTGCGGTTCGTCTTGGTTCGAGACCATGGAGGTACAGGAGATACGACCCGGCTATGCAACTGCTTCGAGAGAGGTATGCTCGCGGGGAGATCTCGAAGGAACAGTTCTCGCAGATGGCACAAGACCTCAAGGACCGACGCTACGGCCCGTAGACATCTTTTTCTAAGCAGCAGAGATCGGCTATTTCATGTCTACCCTTGTCGAGAGAATCGACGCTGAAATTGAAAGACGCAGTCTGCTAAAACACCCTTTCTACAAAGCATGGTCCGAAGGCAAGCTTGATCTCGGCGAACTGAAAGGATATTCGATGGAATACTTTCAGCTCGTAAAGCTTGTGCCAACGATGGTTGAGAACATCAGGTCAAAGACAAAGGATTCTCACCGCTCAGGCGAGATCTCGCAGAGCCTCAGGGAAGAGACAGAGCACATTGCTCCTTGGGTCCAGTTTGCAAGGTCGTTGGGCGTTGGGGAAGACGAGCTTCGAAACTATGCGGGAGACGCTTCTGCGAGAGTGGCAGTTTCGGAGATGAGTTCCATTACAGAACTTTCATTCGAAGAGGGAGTTGCGGCAATGTATGCCTATGAAAAGGAGCTTCCAAAGATTAGCAGGTCGAAGATCGATGGTTTGAAAAAATTCTACGGTTTGAGCTCGCACGATGCGACACACTATTTCGAAATTCATGAGGTTGCAGACGTAAAACACGCTGAGCTATGGCGGAGCATCTTGAACAAAATTTCCAATGAAAGGGTAGAGTCAGTACTAGGCGCCTCCAGAAGATCACTCGAGGCTCAGAACAAACTCTTGGATGCGGTAATGGAAAAATACTGCAAACAGAACTAGTATTACTCGAGAGAGATCACAGGTTGCGGAATTCGACCATACTGTTTCTCGCGACTGTGGTAGTACTTGTTTGGTTTGGTTCTGAAGCTTTTACAGGTCAGGAAATATGTGCGACGTCATGCATCAGTCTTGCAGGGTTGAATACAGTGGAAACTGCCGCGGCTGTCGCGGTCTTGCCTGTTATCTTACTACTTCTTGGTTTGCGAGTTAGAAAAGTCGAAAATGTGACGAAGCAAACTTCGATCGATGGAAGGCCGGAAAAGGCGAGCTAGCAAACTCGGACGAAAAATCTCTTATTGACCGCATTTTTCAAGAATGGAATTGTCGTTCTCTTAACGGAGTTAACGATATTGCAATGATTGCGCATGCTTTTCGACCTTTTCCAATTGGACTGATGCCTGTTCCAGATTTGCTACATCGCGGCGAGTTGGCAAAGTACTGCGATGAGCTAGCAAGTAATACAAATTAGTTCAACGAACATTTTACAACATTAACGCTTTTAGTGGTTAGCTTGACTCTGCTAGGCGATTTAAGTGAAAAGAGTACTTTCATTGGCACCCAAGTTCGAATGTACAAGACCACTTTTTGAAGGAATAGCAGAGCTTGTCCAAGCATGGACTCAGGAGAATAGCTCATTCGCCCCCGAGGAGCTTGAGAATTTGATCCGAGGATTCGACGCTTGCGTCGTCTGGTTAGATCAGATGGCTGGCGAAGTGATCGAATCAAGCAAATCCTTGAAAGTCATCGGAATTCCTAGAGCAGGCTTCGATAACGTCGATATTGAAAGAGCAACCGAGAAGTGCATACCCGTCGTGTACGCTCCAGGCGCCAATTCCGTAGCTGTCGCTGACTACACCATAGGTTTGATCATATCGTTGCTTAGGGGCATTGTCCGATCTGATAGAGCTCTCAAAGGAAAAGTCTGGAACGAGAGATGGGCACTACTGTCTAGTCCCGGACGCAATTTAGAAGGAATGAAGCTTGGAATAATAGGTCTTGGAAATGTCGGTAGCAGAGTTGCCGTGAGGGCAAGGGCATTCGGCATGGAAGTTCTTGGAGTCAATTCTAGCATTAACGCAGAAAAACAATCAGTCATCGGATTACAGATGCGCGAACTAGCAAGACTCGTTGACCTGCAAACTCTGCTGCGAGAATCGGACATTGTATCGATACACTTACCTCTAACTAGCAGAACAAAAGGCCTCATAGGAGAGCGGGAGCTATGCTTGATGAAGAAGACAGCTTATGTTGTCAATGTTTCAAGAGGGGGAGTCGTTAATGAGAGAGACTTGATTAGAGCGTTACGAGATAAGAGGATTGCAGGAGCTGCGTTGGATGTTTTTGAAAAGGAACCACTCTCACTCAATAGTGAGTTACTAGATCTGGACAATGTCATTCTCACTCCTCATATCGCGTGG
>DAHVAI010000305.1 GCA_027314685.1 Nitrososphaerota archaeon
TACCAAGTACTCCAGAGTATAAGGGACCAGATTGATCCGTATCTGGCCTCGAAAGGAATTGGACCGATAAGAAAGACAGCCGACGTGACTGGAGACACCACTTCTGCCGAAAACTTGGAGTTATTGGACAGACTTCAAACCCAGGAGATATCTGACAGACCTGAATTCATAGTCGCAACGAGCTCCATTAGCCATGGAGTGGATCTGAAGCAGCTGAATTTCATGGTATTCAGGGGACAACCGCGGTCGTCGGCAGAGTTCATTCAGGCGATGAGCAGGGTTGGCAGGGAATACCAAGGAGTTGTAGTCTGCGCATACAATCCAAACAGAGACAGGGATGCAGGACACTACATGCTTCACAACGAATTTCTTCAAATAGCCGACGTATTGATTGCCCCCCCGAGCGTGGACAGATACTCTCATCGAGCCATTGATGTCTGCAGCGGAGGAATTATACTTGGTCTGAGTCTACTCACAACAACAAACAAATCGCTTCTGAGATCTAGCAAGTTCCTGGAGTTTGCGGATGACACCAGAAACAGATCCATTGTTAGGAAAGAGTTTGATTCCAGCATTATGCCGGATCAGTCGGCCGCGAGCAAGAACTTAATGGAAAATTACCAAGACTACATTGGCAACGTATTCGAAAACAAGCTAAGGAGCGCGTCGAATATTTTCAACAAAAATGGGAGTCAATGGACTTCGGATATATTGTCTTGCTTAACGAGCCTAAGGCAAACGGATGAAACCGTAATGCTTCGTATCGAAGGCGCGGTTCAGCTTCTCAGGACCATTAACAGGCTCAGTCGTATCAAGTCTCAGGGTGGCAGTTGATATGGTTGGTAAAGCACTTCCAAGAGGGAAGAGCCAATCACATTACAGGTATTTCCCGGGTGCTGTATATTTGCATGACGGCATCTATTGCAAGGCTTCTGAATGGGTAGGGCGAGGCATTGGTGGCATAGATCGGATATGGCTGCTTGAAGAGATTAAGGAGCTTGCTGATCGATATGGAGATCACGACCCGTTTCCTGCAAGGCCCTACCAATTAGAACTTGAGACACTTGAAGCTATAAAGTCAAATATTTTCCCGAAGACGTTTTGGTGCACGAAGTGCGGGAGAATTGTGTGGGGTGAGAACGGAGAGGGACTAGAAACCGCATTAGCTGAGGCGGAAACTGCCTGCAAGAAGAAAGACCACATTTTTTCGCCAAATCAGTTTAGGTATGTTGCCGTGGATAGGTGTGGCTTCATCGACGAGGCCATGTATCCTGATGCCAACAGCTGTCCCAGGCATGGTCCAAACAACATGAAGCTAAACATGCACAACAGCGAAAGACTTACTAACTTCAGGATAGAATGCACAATGCCTGGATGCAGTTTTCAGACACAAATCAGGGGGACGTCTCATTTATGCGATTCGCCAAATCTCGACAACGATGGACATAATTCGCGTTCGGCACGCCGCGGTACAGAGGATACGCCGATCCGAGTGCAAGGACAAATTGAGTTGGTAACGAAGAATATAGTCTCACTCCCCGAAATATTCACGAGAGTCAACCTTCAAGACGGTCGACGTCTAGAAATAAAAGAGATGGCCGCCTGGGAGGAAAAAGTCTTTAAGGCAGTCACGGAGAGCCCCAGCCTTATCAACCCTGATATCAGCGGCCACATAAGAAGACTGTCAGCTGGAGTGCCGTTCCCGTATGGATTTGATGAATTAAGACAATCGCATCCGGAAGTGGCAAAGCAGATTGAAGATATCATTAAGAAGGCTGCCACTGGTGTCGGAAATGAGACGCAATATAAGCCCGATCGTGACACAGCAGAAGAAATGCTGGATTTCATTCTAGCGATAAATCAACCTCCTGAAGGACTCTCAAGAAGTCTTGCAGCTGAAGCAAAAGTAAGTGCCGCAAATCCTGACAGGAGAGAGATGCTTTCCAAAGCGGAATTTCTTGGAATCGAAGATATAGTTTTGCTCGAACAGTTGAACTTAACAACTGTATTGTACGGTTATTCAAGAGGTGATTATGAATCCCGCAATCGACGTTTGAGATTCTTTTTTACGCGTGAAGATATGAGGCCGCAAAGCAACTCGATCAAGATCTACTGTTTGCCCATAACTACTGAGGGACTAGTCTTGCGATTCAGACCAGAGAGGCTGAGAGATCTCTTGGACAACAGTCATGATCAGAAAGCACAAAAAGAGAAGGGAGTGAATAGTAGAGCAGAAGCCGCGGCGTGGATAGCCCGAACTTACAAGAGGAAGGAGCGGCAGCAGCTCGTTGGTTTTTCTGGATCTTCTTCTCAATCGGTCTCCTCTACGCTGTACAAGACGCTTCACACAGTCTCACATTTGGCAATGAGGGAGTTGGGTAGACTAATCGGCGTAGAAGAAAGCTCGATAAAGGAAATGATATTCCCAGCCTGCGCGAGCGTGCTCCTCTATGTTAATCAATCCGGCGATTTCAATCTTGGCACGTTCGCCACCGTCTTCGACAATTACCTATCCAATCTACTAGGAGAATTGCCTAAGCGAGCAGAAGACTGTCTTTACGATCCTATATGTTCGCTCGATTTGGATTCATCGTGCCCTGCATGTCTTCAAATGGGAGAGATTTCATGCGAGAATTTCAACAAAGATTTGTCCAGGAAATGCCTCGTAGGAGGAAATGGGGTCGTAGGGATGTGGAAAGCTGAGTCAAGCTAGACTATTGGTGGATTTTCCCCAAGGAATTGGAGTTGCACCAGTATCACTTGGAGAGTTCAAGTCATATAGCAGTCAGCTTGCGGAGCTCATAACAAAAGCCAGAGAAGACGTCAAACTGGTAGTTCCATTTATCGACACCTTTGGAACGGATTTCATTATAAGGCACCTGAATTCAAACCGTAATCATCCAGATACAGAGTTGATCGCCAGAGAAATAACGCAACCTCAACTTAAGGCACTAGAACGAATCGGAATCGGAGTCTTCACCCTTAATGCGGAATCGCTTGGCTGGGGATTTCACAGCAAATACGCATTAGTCGATCATCAAATCGCGCTAGTAGGGAGTGAAAACCTCACTGAGAGAAATATCATGAGGAATGTTGAAATTGGAATACTTCTGGAAGGGAAAATTGTCAGGGATCTGCTTCTTGTCCACAGGTTATTGCTTTCACACTCTAAACCAATTTATTGACATTCATAAATCCGATACACCGCCTGAATTGACCCATGTATTGAGCAGGTTCATGAAATCAAAATTGATCGACCCAACATCCGCTTTGTTTCTGGCAATACCGTCAGGAGTAGAAATTTCGTTGCCTGAAGCACCTCGGGTTTCATAAATGTAAGAATCATCCGCAGTCTTGACATAAATAGCTTCCTTAGTTTGAGGAATGCACACAACATACACAATTTTGCGACCAGCGCTTCCATCCTCCCAAATAACCGGTATTGTGCAGATAGACGTTGGTTGGAGATTAGTTAGTCTACCAAGTACACCAGTTATTTGGTTTAGATTATCATCAGAGGGCGTAACGCCTACGACTCTCCATGGCTGCACATTCTCTATTCCGATGATCAATGCACCTCCAAAAGTATTTGCAAATGCCGCAATATCTACGGCGAAATCCCTCTGAAATTGATGTTTCTTGTCGGATTTACCTACCCACATCGATAGTGTCTGCTTGAAGTCCCAAAATTGACTTTCCGGAACATTCTTGTTTGTTGCAACCTTGATCAATGCTCTCCAAAAGTCCTGATTCATGCGTAGGTTGCCTTTCGACATTTCTAAAACAGCCGTTCTGTTTACCTCAACCAAACTATCTCTGACAAAAGTGAAGTACTCGGCGAAAGAGATCAGTATGTTCTTGCAGGCATTGCTATAGATCGCGCCAGCACTTGGCCTTGGAGTGCTAGAATAGTCTTCCGGATTTAACGAATCTGCTAACTCTGACAGCATTCTTGAGCTAGCACCATATAACTCGAATATACCATCAGTCGACAAACCAAATACTATTTCAGTTGCAATGCCTATTAGTTTTGGATTCAGAGCGTCGTGTGGTATCTGCGGTATACCGCCATCTCTTTCAGATCTCCTGGTTGACCCCCATGGTCTGTGACCAAAAAGTATTGCAGGACGATGCACATCGAATGCGGAGAGCCAAATAGCAAATTCTAACAAAGAATTCAGCTCTTTCTGATATTTGTTTGAGAAGTCGGTAAGGCACTCAATTAGTTTCTTGTAATCTACGATATGCTGACGTAGTAACTCATTCGATTGTCTCTTCAGCACGTTGG
>DAHVAI010000311.1 GCA_027314685.1 Nitrososphaerota archaeon
AACATGGTAGTAGACTCCAACACCACTTGCAAGCAGGATAACGACGATAATGACAATTGCTAGAATGTTCTTTCTTGTTAGTATGATTCTAGTAGAAGCAGGCGCACTAGGAACGTACTTGGGCTCTTCCCTCTTACTTTCACCGTATTTCAAATATGATGCAATTTGAAGCACTACGCCAAGAACGAGTGCGTAAAATGCATACACCGCAATGCTGTTTGCCTTTGAAGAATTGCCCGTGCTCAAGTAAACGGCAGAAATGATGAGCAGTATGATAAAGGCGAGTACAAATGGAGCTCCCCAATTTTCTTGCAAATACTGCTTTGATCTATGCCACAATTTTAATGCTTAAACGTGTGCGATACGAGATTAAAACAAGTCGCTTTGAAAGCCATTAAACAAAGATAGACTAGAGAAAACCGATAATGGCATTGTCGTGCACCTGCGGACTTTTGCTGATTATCAAAAACTCTGACTTCATACTTCTAATCTGACACGCGTAGCTCTTTCTCAATTCGAAGATATCAACATCATATTTTCGCGCTTGGAACTTGTGCCGATCAATCGAGCAAACCCGCGGACTCGTACTCCTTCAAGAGCCGCTTTGCGACAACCTCTGGAGAATGATACTTTCTAACGTAGTCAATCCCTTGCTGACGCCTAGAGTTTCTAAATTTCTTGTCAGTTAGCAATCGTGGTATGTCACTCAACTTGAAAAAAAGATCTTCATTATTCTCCCATTCCAATCCCCAGCGAATGTCGGTCACCACCGCCTTTCCCATAGCAATTCCTTCTAGTGCAGTGACGCCGTGGAAACCTGGGTCTACTCGATCAATTATGATGTCAGAGGTTGAGAAAATTCCCGGTATCTGACTATGAGCCACATTCGTAAACTCACTATACCTAAACGAATAGCCCTCACTCTCTATTTGCTTGATGTATTCTCTTATTCTGGATGTACCCATGGCCTGAATTTGAGTTGAACGTTGTGGAGAGTGAATAATCACTGGGACTTTTTCAGTTTCAGTGTCCGAGGGCTTGAAAATTTCAATTTCAACCGGGTTGGGAAAAAGTCTCAGTTTTGTTTCAGCACAATCGCATGGTTTCTTATCAAAGAAATAACCTCCACATGCCAAATCTGGGGTGCTAACTAGATGTAGTACCCCTTCCTTATGTGGCACCCAATTCCTAAAGTGCCTCAGGTCATCCCCGTGATAATGAAACACAACTTTGTTCGCCTTTACCCCAATCGGCAGTGGTTTCCAACGCCCATGGAAATGAACTATTCCTGCAGAAAGGAGTTTCAAATAAAGCAAATACTTGGAGATTTTATTGCCTTCAAAAAAAGAATTTGATTCCGTTGAGTACTGATAAGCGTCATATCCGAGTTTTCGAAGCTCTCTTGCAAGAATTGTAGGGATGCCAGCGGTGTTTCCTACGTGCACGATTTTTTTTTGCATCCGACCGCCTTGATCGATCCACGCATATCAGTCTTAGTTGCCCGATAAAGCCGATGAAACAGTTTAAGAGATTCATCTATTCGTCAAGGAAAATAAAGCCAATCAGTGATGTATCCATCCTAGCATCAGCTGCGAATAATATAATGTGAAAGTGAGTATTATGAGATATCATTATCGGGTTCGATGACCCAAATTGCTCGGATACCGAGCTTAAATTTCCCCCTATTGATGTGGCGTTAGTCGACGTTGAGTTTGTCGTTGTTTCCATCACGCTACTGGTGTTTGAAAATTCTGTGCCGTTGTTGCCTGCGATTAACACGATTTCCCTTTGTGATTGGCCAAGAAGCGCGCCATACACTTCGTTTGTAGTGCCATCATACACCATTGAAGAAACAGCCCAGTTACCGCTTATGCCGAATTCAAAGATTGCTGGACCTACAGATCCGTCAGAATAGAATGGTTGAATTATAGCCGGGCCGGGGAAACTGTTTTCCGAGCCAAGCGTCATGCCAATGGTTCCTCCCACTAGTCCGTCAGCAATTGAGTAGTAAGAGTCCGTCGATGATGGATATGCCCTGTAACTTGTGTTTCCAGATCCACCGCCGAAACTAGCCAAGCCGGATTCGTCTGGATATAGCGTCGTGAAAATAGCGTTCGGCATCCAAAGCTTTCCATAAATTAATTCCGTTGACCAGCTCCAAGGGAACACGTATGGGGTCGTGTATTCTCCGATAAAACCTGTATCATTTGAAACCCAAGTTGACAAATTGTTCGAGAATATTGGAGTTTGTGGAAATGTCCCCCCAGTGACTATCATTGTAGAGTTGAACATCGCAAGGAAAGTTGCATCTCCAGTGTTAGGGTCTTCTCCGATAATCGTGGCAACACCATTTACGAGCTTGTACACGATCCCAGTGTTTGGCCCTCCGTCGCCGCTTATGAGTAGTGTGCCGTTGTATGTGTAGTACCCGATCGATTCAGGTTGAAATCCCGAGGACCAACTATGAACAAGCGTGTAACTATTCAAATTATTGGTTGAATAGATTGCCCCCGCCGCCAGATCGTCGAGAAAAGATCCGTATCCGAAGTAAAGTGTGGAACCAACGACAAGCAGGTTTATCGGGCCATCTTCGTTTGGTGTTGTTATGACTATTGGAGTGCTTTGGGTTTTGGAAGTAAGATTGTACACTCCAATCGCGTAAGTAGTGTTTGTTGGATCGTAATCATAAACAACACAGTTGTCAAAAATATCAACAAACACCGACTGCTGAATGCCCTGAGTTATGGCAATATTAGAGATACCAGAACCAAGTATATTGAAGGTCCATCCGTTCATTCCAAAATTTACATCGTTACTAGGCAGATTAACCGTAGTTGTGTTCACAGTCGTTACTGTTTTCTTTGAACTGTGTGACGAGTTAGTAACAAGAGTGGCAGTATCTGTAGAAGAAAGAAGTGTGGAATTCGAAGTTACGATGGACGATGTTGTATTCAAGCCGCCCTTGGATTTTGACAGGCCCAAATTCCCAGCCTGCGAACCATGTAGAATCCATATTGCTCCAAAAAGCAGAAACAATACCGCTATCGAAACCAGTAAAACAGAAAGCCTTTGTCGCTTGAACAATTGCTTGAGATTCTAGATGCGTATGCTAAAGTTGAATTATAAATTCATCGTCTAAAACTAGTTATCCCAAGGTAGAAGCAAGTCGTGTAAATGCGCGCGAATCAAGTGTCTAATAAAGCCTGAATTTGCAGCCGTTTCCATTTAAAAAACTCTTGTGCCATGATTGTACATCTACTAAAAATACCCCTGAAAACTGTACCCCTATGATTGAGTCGTTTGGAGATTAAGAGGTTTCACGTACACCCAGGCGAGCAAATTCATCTCTTTGAATGGGATCCCGACGACACTTCAAGTTATGACGGAACCAAGAAAGACGCGCTAAATGAGTTAGTGGAACTAAAGAAGAAGCTTGAAGAGCTACAGGAGAAACTCTATGCTGAGCAGAAACACAAAGTTCTGATCGTTCTACAAGCAATGGATACAGGCGGAAAGGATAGTACAATCCGTCTTGTGTTCGAAGGAATCAATCCTCAAGGTGTGAAGGTAGTTGGGTTCAAAGCTCCAACGCCTGAAGAAAAATCGCATGATTTTCTCTGGCGAATACACGCCAGGTCACCTCGAAATGGGCAAATTGTGATATTCAACCGCAGTCACTACGAAGGTGTTCTGATTGAGAGGGTCCATTCGATGGTGCCGGAAAACGTCTGGAGGAAGCGGTATGACCAAATCAATGAGTTCGAGAAAATCTTATCGGAAGAAGGCACTCTCATACTAAAATTCTACCTCCACATAAGCAAGGAGGAGCAGAAGAAAAGGCTCGAAGATCGTCTTAATGATCCTACAAAGGAGTGGAAGTTTAGCGTAAACGATTTGCCAGAGCGGCAGTTTTGGAAGGAGTACATAATGGCATACGAAGATGCACTGACCAAGACAAGCTCTGAAAAAGCGCCGTGGTACATTGTCCCTGCAAACCACAAATGGTTTCGCGACTACATCGTTGCCTCAGCGATCGTAAACCATTTGGAAAAACTAGACATGAAGTACCCTATGATAGACAAACCTACGAGGGACCATGCTAGAAAGCATCTAGAAAGCTGATAGAGATGGAATTTACTCAGCAGCAACTCATAGTATCGAGTGCCTTTCTAAATTCTTCTATCAATCGATAATAGGAACCGTATTATTGCATACACAGAGACAAAGATTCCAACTGTCCCCAGTCCCAAAGCAAGCGCAGCTTCCAGCAATGTGAATTGTGGGTTAACCGAATAGAAATACAAGAAAAGATACGTAAGAAGGAATGCAGGGAACATGGTGTAGGCGTATGACTTTAGTCTGTTAGTAATCACCGATACCTCAACGCCGGTGCCATCCACCTTTCTTAATAGAAATGAAAAATCAAGAGCTGCTACTAGACTAAGCACTTCAAGCGACAGCGAGAATATGTTTAGCGGAAATGTCAGCAAAGTGAGAAGCAACGTTACTAGAAAGAAGAATGCCCTGTCAGCGGAGATGACCAAATCTATTGCGGCAAGTGTTCCCAGTGCGTCCAATACAAACAAGACAGCAAATAAAGGCCATCGGCCGAGCTCAATCGTAGTTCCAAGGCAAAGCAACGAACAGAGGGAAAACGAGAATAGGTTGAACCTTCCAGGCGGTCTATGAGGCCGACCTTTGATCAAATCTTGAATGGACGCCACTTGCTCTAACCTACCTGCGAGAGAGCTGCGCGATGCGTTTTGAAACTCCCTTTTTTTGGGTTGCGACTATCTGCTCCAGTGGTTCGCGAACATGCCAATCAAGCACAACTGCTCTTGCTGCCTCAAGCTGTCTTATTGTAGCCTTTCTTTCCAATTCAGCGATCTTCAAGCCCAGTCTACCCTCTCTTGATTTCTCTAGCTTCAATTTCTGATTCTCTCCAAGTGGAAAGTCAAGCGGGTTCGGAGAAACGACCATTAGATCAAAAGTACCAGAGCTTCTCACAAGGTCAAGCGCCATCTCCCTGTTGTCGTAATCCATGAGCGGAGAAATGAGCACAATTTGCGAAACTCTTGGGAAATAGTACCTTACGGTGTAGTCTGCACTCACGCCCAGCGGCACTCTTCCTGGATTAAACTTTGTCAATGTAACCGCGATACTGTCAAATTGCCTTCTCCCGTAGGATGGGGCTATTCTCTCGGAAATTTCCCCGATTGCCAACAGTCCCACTCTGTTCTTGTCTCGAAGCAGTCTTTCAGCAATTGACATTGTAGCTTTTACAGAGTACGATGTGATTGAGCTAGTTCTGTCCTTAGGATCACCAATGTCGCCCCGGCCGTCCAGAACTATCAGTACTTCTGCAACCTGCTCCGATGTAAACTCGTTAGAGAGTAACTTGTCTTCATCTGCCATCCTGGCCGACGCCCGCCAGTTTACCCTCTTCGTGCTCTCGCCGGGCAGAAGCTGTCTTGTGGCAAAATAGTCCATTCCTGCTCCTATTCGCCTTGCCAATATCTCGCCGGGTCTTGGTCTTGTCGACCTTGGGCCGATTGTAAACTCGCTCAGTTTTCCTGCCGTCCCAGGAAAGACAGCTATTGTAGAGGTTAGATTCCGCCTTGCCCGAGATTCCATCAGTCCAGCAGAGTCTTCGGCCACTAGCAAGACCGGACCCATCGTATACTCTCCAAAGTATGTCCCGCTTACTTCGTAGAGAAGATTTCTCGTCTTTCCTGCCCGGAGCGACAAGCTGAAACTGCTGCGAGTGTTGCTTCCGCAGAGCTCGGGAGAAAGCTGATCACTGATCTGCAAGAAATCAATATCAGTTGTGCCAGAGTTCTTTACTGTCAATCGAACTCTCGATGTTTCACCTTCGTTGATCTGCACTCTCTCCAGAGTCCTTGTTACTTCGACTTTCGATAAATCGGGTCGCTTTAGCTGCAAGACCGTAAACCCGATTAGAGCGATAATCGGAACGGAAACAAAAATGATAGGTTCTGAGATGAATATTCCTGCCAGAACCGAAACAAGGGCCAATAGGATTAGAAACATGAACCTTGTTTCGAATCTTACTTCCGAATCTTCTTGAAGCTCTCTGGGCAAAGGCATAAGGAGCTGCCTCAATCCACTTTAGGAACTTCGATTTTACCGAGCAGACCTAAAACTATTGATTCCGGTTTTGTTCCTCTGATCCATTGGTCCGCAGTTAAAATTATCCTGTGCGAAAGCGCAGGTACGGCAATTGCCTTGATGTCATCGGGCAAAACATAATTTCTGCCATGGAGCCAAGCTCTTGCCTTTGAAAGTTTCAACATCGCAAGAGAACCTCTGGGACTCGCGCCGACCTCGACCCCAGAATAGTTCCGCGTTTCTCGTACAATCTTTACAATGTAGCGCTCAAGTTCTTGATCTACGTGTATCTTTTCTACTAGTTTCTGCATTGATACGATATCCTCCTTGGACACAATCTGCTCTATCTTCACTTCATCGCTTTCCCTCTTTGTCCTGCGATCAAGAATCTCGGCTTCCTCCTCTTGGGACGGATATCCTATCGCAAGTTTCATGATGAACCTGTCAAGCTGAGCTTCAGGCAGAGGGTACGTTCCTTCATACTCTATTGGGTTTTGCGTCGCAAATACTATGAATGGAGCGTCAAGACTCAGAGTAGAATTTTCAATCGTCACCTGTCTTTCCTGCATAGCTTCAAGAAGTGCCGACTGGGTTCTAGGTGAGGCCCGATTTATCTCGTCTGCCAAGAGCACGTTGCAAAATATTGGACCCCGCCTAAGCTCAAATGAAGAGGTGCTTCTATTCAGTACATAACTGCCGGTAATGTCCGCAGGAAGTAGATCTGAGGTAAACTGGACCCTCTTGAATTCGCAGCCCAAGCTCTGAGCGAATGATTTTGCAGTAAGCGTCTTTGCAAGACCTGGATAGTCCTCAAATAATATGTGTCCATCGCACAACACTGCAAGCAGAATCTTCTCTAGTGTATCCCTTTTTCCGACAATGGCCTTTCCAACCTCGTCCAGTACTGCGCTTGCCTTTTTCTGCAGCTCTGAATCCGCAACCTGCATTGTTACCACCTTGCCTGCAATTTGGAGACGACGTGTTCCAAGCTTTGCATGTAATCCAAGTTTGACGATGGGTTGGAATTTACTTTGTTCTGTCCCGGCGGATGGAGAACGAAATCGAGCTCTTTTGGATCTTGAGCAAGCGCCTGGGCATCAACCTTCCGGGATGAGACAGGAGTCTCCTCGATTATCATTTTCAAGACGCTAGAGATTTCAACCCTGCAAAGATGTCTTGTGTAGCTCTCCCGTTTGGTTCCAGATTTTATGAAGGATGATATCACCTCAGCTCTGTTCCTGTCCGGATAAACGTAGTTTCTTAAGGGGGTACGGACGTTTGTCAACCCCTCTTCTAGATTGACATTTGAAATCGCCCAGTAAAGAATCCCCAATCCTTCCAAAGCAATCAATAGATAGAAGACAAGGATCGACACATTTGAAATTCCAGTTGCGACAATCAACAACCCCAGAAAAAGTGGCAATGTTAGAACGACGCTCTTGATGACTAGTTTTGAAGTGTTTGATACCAATTTGATCAACTTGTTGAAACTATATCTTTAGACAAAAGTTCCCTGCTGAGAGTCGTGAGGCTCTCGATTGCATCTTCGGCATTCTCTTTCGTAATCTCGTTCTCGCTGTATCTTGCGATCTCGAACAACGAAGTGACTTTTGAAAAGCTTGGAGAATCAAATTCTAGCTTCCGCGATACGATCTCCTTGAATTCGCTAGGCGTAAGTGTTTTGCTTTGTAGTGTTGATCTCACTTCAAGGACTCTAACAATAGACTTGTAGCATTTGAGAACCGTGTCTCTGTAATCTGACCCCAGGGCAAGTTTTCGAGCTGCATCATCCAAAATCTCTGCAACCTTTTGCCTATCTTCCTCCAGTATGTCAATGTCGCTTATCGGCTTGATACGCAGTCGACCAGAAATCACTCTGAATGTCTGAAGGCAGATGTAGAGAACAACGACTCCTGCTATAATAATCAGTAGATCCGAATATGTCAGCATAGGTATCCTTGGCAATGAAAAGTTGAGGAACAGTGGTCGCGCAGTGGCGTTTAACAGGTGTTGAGTGGCAGCTGCCGAAGTAGCGTTTTGAAATGTTCCTTTTCCCACGTGCGGAGCTAATTGGAAGTTTGTTATCTGTGGCAGTAGTTTCCGACTAGCGTAGTACGCAACAGCAACAAGAATCGGAAACACGATCAACGCCAAGGCGACTGTAGCAAATTGTCCCTCCTTGGGATTAGCTCGCGAACTATTCATAGACTGTCTTGAATATTGTCTCTTATGAAAGCATTGGGTTTATGTTACATTGCTCAAAAGCAGTACCGGAATATAATTTTATTATAAAATGATATGTAGATATGATTATGTTATATACTAACTATTCTCAATAGATGACATTCCAAGTGTTCGAGTGATATTGCATCCATGCTAAGAGAGCCGATTCAAGAAAGTAGTGACATAGTTTCCGAACGTATTGCGGACTCTGTATGGGAAATCTGGATAGCTTCGAAGAATGCTTCATCGCCAATCAAAACCGGTGAAGTGACTCACGAACAATACTGGATACTTCGCCTGCTCTACATGGAGGGGCCACAACGCGTCAAGGACATTGCATCGCACATCGGTACGACCCCGAGCCCTGTTACGATATCCATGAAGCGGTTAGAACATCAAGATCTTGTCAAGAGAGTTAGAAGCACAAAGGACGAGCGCGTGGTAACGGTAGAGCTGACAAAGCATGGAAGGAAGCGGTTTGAGGCGTGGCGAGATGTGAGGAGAAAATCTCTGTCGAGATTGTTTGACACGCTAAAGGATCGCGAAAAGCAAATGCTACTGGGCCTTATGTCCAAAGTGACTGATTCTCTAAGTACGAGCATCAAAGAACAGCGAAAGTAATGTGGATGGTTGTATGTACGCCATATACGTAAACAACCTGAAGAAAATGTTTCCAAACGAAATCGTGGCTGTAAACTCAGTCAGTTTCAATGTGGAGGAAGGGGAGATATTCGGTATGCTCGGTCCAAATGGCGCAGGGAAAACGACGACTATCAGAATGATTACAACTCTCACCAAACCCACGTCTGGCGATGTTACCGTCTTGGGAGTCAATGCGGTCAAGAATCCGTCTCAAGTAAGGAGGATGCTAGGATACGTCCCTCAAGCTGTATCTGTAGACGGCGACCTGAGCGCCTACGAGAATCTTCTGATATTTTCAAAGCTATTCCACGTCGAAAGAAACACAAGGAAGAAGTTGATCTCTGAAGCGCTTGCGTATATGGGACTAACCGATCGGGAAAACGATCTCGTAAAGCACTTCTCCGGTGGGATGATGCGAAGGCTCGAAATTGCGCAAGCGCTAGTTAATAGGCCAAAAATTCTTTTCCTCGATGAGCCAAGCATAGGGCTTGATCCAACATCCAAGAGACAAGGCTGGGAATACATCAAGCGCCTGAACCAAGAATTCGGTGTCACAATATTCATCACGACTCACGACATGGTTGAAGCAGACGAGCTCTGCGACAGAGTAGCGATAATGAACCGTGGACAAATCGCTGTTCTTGGAACTCCTTCCGAATTGAAGAGTTCCATCAGTGGTGATCTCGTAACATTGGAGCTCTCTACTCAAGCAAAAAATCTCATTCTGCCTAGAGAGATTGGTTCCATAGTAAGCAGTCCGACTGGTGAGGATGGAGATTCTATTTTAAGGATTCAAGTTGATAGCGCAGAACATGCAATACCCAAGGTGATGGATTTCTTTTCGAGATCTGGATTATGCATCGAATCAATTTCCTTCAGCAAGCCAAACTTGGATGACGTCTTTACCAAGTATACAAAGGCGACGCTCACAGAAGATCAGGGTAAAGCACTCTACAAGGAGGCAAGGTCCACACGAAGGAGCTTTGCTAGACACTCAGGCTAGTGATGAAATTCATTGACCTACGGAGAATCTGCATTCAAGACCATCCAAGAATCAATAGAAAGTGCGCTTACGATTGCCGAGATGGAAGCTCGAAAGATCAAACACGATTCAACTGAGCTTTGGTCCAGGTCGATCCAGCCTGCGCTCTGGCTCCTCATATTCGGTGAAGCCTTCAACAGTATCAGGGCAGGATTAGCTCCACCACCATACACCTACCTCCAGTACATTGCTCCAGGAGTCCTAGCGCAATCGGTCTTGTTCATCGCAATATTCTACGGGATTACGGTTGTGTGGGAAAGAGACGTTGGCTTGCTTACAAAGTTAATGTCGACCCCTTCTTCTAGGACCTCGATCATTGTGGGCAAAGCGCTAGCATCTGGCGTTCGTGGAATATTTCAGGGAATCGTAGTCATGGCACTATCCGTGATCATAGGCATCAGCCTCCAGCTATCAGTCATAAACGTGATAGCGGTATTTGTGATAACAGTGCTCTTTGCAATGTGCTTTTCCAGCTTGTCCATGTTCATCGCATCTCTCTTGAGAACTCGTGAACGGATGATGGGAATAGGTCAGGCGATAACGATGCCTCTCTTCTTTGCAAGTAGTGCCATCTACCCACTCTCCTTCATGCCATCGTGGCTGAGGGTCGTTGCAATTGGAAATCCACTGACTTATGTCGTCGATGCACTCAGGGCAGTCCTCCTGAAGGGATACCAAGCTAACCTCCCAGTTGACATTTTTGCCCTATTGCTATCTACTGTGATTTTCATTGCTCTTGCCTCGATCTCGATCAAGCGATTGATAGATTAATTCGCTCGATAATGATGGTTCACGACCAAAGCCTGATCGATACCGCACAGAACGCCGGCGCTCATATGGTCATTCCCTCCCAAGTTACAGTAGGTCACCTACTCGCACTCTCCGCTGTTACAAAAGATCTTGTCGTGGTAGTCTTTTCGGAGAAGATTGGGACGAAAGAGATTGCGCAGCTTTCGATCTTCGAGAAATCCATACTAGCATGAAAGGGAATGCAAGAAGTAAGTTTGCAACAGTCATAGGCGTAATACGGAATGAACTAGTCGTAAGCCCGTGTTTGCGCTAAAAGAGGATGACACGTTGCTTGTCCTTGGAGATCCGGCGAGACTTCAAACTCTCGAGGAAGAAGCAAGAGCTATCTGATTTTACGGTAATCCAATATTTCCCCTTTCAGACCACGCAACACTGATCTATCTCTGCTTAGGCTTCTCGTAACGCTTCCACAGGAGTCAGCCTAGAAGCTCTCCATGCAGGGAGTAATCCTGCCAGCCCGCCCACGAGAGTCGCAAGCCCGACTGCAAGGAGTATCAGCTCTGGCGTAATCACTGGCGTAATGTGTAAAGTTGTAGCGGAACTTGGCGATGCTGCAAAAGCTCCTCTCGCACCACCTCCGCCTAAAGCTCGCCCTATTCCAGGAATCGAATTTCCACTGAGAAACCCAATTATGAAGAAAGACAGGGCTGAACCAAGACCAGCACCAATCAAACCACCCAAGAGCCCTACAACCAAGGATTCCGAAATGAAGTTGACGAGTATTGTCCTTGCGCTCGCACCAAGAGCCTTCAAGATTCCTATCTCTTTTGTCCTTTCCATGACGGATGTGAACTCCGTAGTCATAATAGCTATGAACGCCACAAGAACGGATATGCTTCCAATAGAGGCTAGTAGGGTCCCGGTCGAGGAAGTTACAGATTCAACGGTCGAAAGTATCGAGCTCACAGTAGTTACTCTGACATCATTTCCGAAGAGCGAAGTGAGCTCGGAGGATGCAGTACTTACAGCGTTTACGCTCGATGCTATCACTATCACTCCGCTGTATGCGTCGCTGTGCTCGATTGTCTGCGAAGAAGTAATCGGGATAAACACGGCAGTGTCAGGATCTATGAACAGACCTTGACCAAAAGAGCTCAGTACACCATTGATTAAGAATGACTTCGTGGAGGACGAGCCTGATGAAGAAGAGCTGAATGAAGACCCGCCCTGAGGTCCGAAGAATATTGCTCCCGCCCCGCCTCCAGATCGCACATTTGAGACGCTCAGCACTTGATTCACTGTCAGGTTTGTAGCCCCGCTCAAGTCTGGATAAGCTATTGAGTAGCCTACTATGGCCTCGTTCAAGCTGTCGCTAGACGGCAACGAACCGTCTAGGATGCTAAGGCTTGGAAATACTACGTTTAGTTCAGTCAGATTTGCGCCGATAATGCTGACCGAGACTGCCTGTCCTCCTTGAGTTATGGTACCGGACAATTCCTGATATGGAACCACTGCTGCAACACCTGAAAGATCCGATATTTGAGGAACATTACTCGAGGTGAAGCTGAAACTGCGTCCCACAGGGCTAACAAACATCGTTGTTGCGCCCAATTTGTCAAACTGAGCGGTTGAAGCAGCGCTGTATCCTTGTGTTGCGGCTACAAGCGAGACTATCGTAGCAGGTCCAATAACTATTCCAATTATCGTAAGGGTCGTCCTGAGTTTCCTATCCGTCATAGCCCTTAAGGCTAGTTTCATCTGGTCCTTGACACGCAAAACGGAATCACGCTTTCTCGTGCAATGACTAGACTACCTTGTCATCAGTAATGGCAACGGACTTTCTGTTTCTTCTGACGTATATTCCTCCAACTAATGCCGAAACGATGACTGCTACGATGACGCCGTAAAGTGCGATCTCGACGTAGAGCTGTCCGTGAGACGTCTTTGTAGTCGTTGGGTTTGACGTACCACTATTTGCTGGGCTCAAGACGACTATCTTGTCTATAGGTTGTGTAGCTGTCGTGCCGAATGAATTCTGGTAGGTGACGACTAGGACCAGTGTAGCATCGGAAGTGGTGTTTGAAGGCGTGTAAGCGGCAGTTGCAGTAAACGCGACCGGCGAATTCGGATCAATTTCGCCGATGTATGACGGGGTAACAGTAGCCGGGCACGATGATGTGGTCGCCGCTCCAAATCCTTGGCCAAGTCCACCAGGGAAGCCGCTAAACGAGCCATTGAAACTAGTGAACGTTCTAGTGAATGTGGTAGATCTTGAAACAGTCGAGCTCGTTGCAGTTCCGATTCCAGTTGATGTCCGAGTCCTTGTAAATCCTGTCGTATTCAGTTGGACAACGCAAGCGACCACAGATGCGTAGTACGCTGAAGCCGTTCCTTCGTTCAATAGTGAACCGCTAACTGAAATAGTGCGCGTGCTCTGAGAGACAGTTTCGCTCTCGGCCGTTAGAGTTATAGTACCAGTCAGTATGAGCCCGACCGCGAATTGAGTTGCGTGTTGGTTGCCCGACTGATCGTAGTATAGGATAGAAAGTGTTCCAGAATAAGCGCCCAGGGTTGCGGATGGTGATGATGTAACGGTCGCTTCGTACATCGTATATCCGCCCGGAGCGATGGAGTTGCTGTAACCGAATGTGGAGTTTGACAACACGATGAGAGGCGAGGAGACAGAGAGCGTGACTACCGGTTTCTCAACCGTCGAAGCACCGAGATTTTCCACTTTGAAGACGATCTTGGAATTCTGGGCCGTTACCACGCTGTCATTTACAGGAACGACGGAGATTGTTGCGTTTGAGACCTCTGAAGTCGTGTAAAACCCAAGAGATTGGGTAGCACTCCCGCCAGCACCTCCCTGTTCCGCAAAGGACGATGCGAATGTGATGGAAAGCGCCGAACCCTGCAATGATGAAGGTATGTACACGGACAATTCCTCCGTAACAGAACTCAAGGCAGAAAGAGATTGAATGGAAGGTAGTGATCCGAGTATCGTGACGCTGGTCGGCTGGACCGAAGGTGAAATTGATATCTGCGAAAGCGCTACCGTCCCTGTGTTAGTTACATTGACAGGTATCGTGTCTACCTGACCCGCCGTTAGAGATTCAACGCTCGATGAAACCTGAAGTTCATCTTTGCTCGAGCTCGGCACGTAAATATTGAGGTCCTGGCTCAAACTTTGGCTATTTCCGTAAGGATCGTAATAACTCCCCGATATTGAAAGCGCGAATACATTCCCTGCAGAGCTAGCGGGTACGTACACCTCTGCCGTTTCTGCAGTAGATCCTCCGGCCGCTAGACTCTGAATTTTAGGAAGCGTATTGAGTACTCCGCCGGTTTGAGTGCTCGCGCTCAGAGAGATATCCGAAGCCATACCACTCCCATTGTTGCTTACTACGAAGGATACCTCATTGACTTGGCCAGGTGTCAAACTCGACCCAGGAGCGTAGCTCACCTGTATCTGTGGACTCCCCTCAATTTGGACTGTGACCTGAACTGTGTCATTTAGATAGTAAGCGTACCCCGCGGCGGTCCAAGAGATCTCCATCGGAATCACGTATGATCCCAGACTCAGCGTAGACGCGAGTCCGATGGCTTGATAGCTTAACTGGATAGTCGCACCCGTAGGATAGGTTCCTGTCGTCGTGGCGTAAGCAACGCTCGAGCCGTTGTAAACTGAGAATCCGCTCGGAAGTTCAAGATAGGTCTCCACCGTCTCCGCAGTTGCAGAAAATATGTACTGCAGCGTCACTGTTAGAGTAACAGCTCTGTCACCGGGAGCTGCACTTTGAGGCGAACTATTCGTACCCCAGATCGCGTTTATTACGTTAAAGCCGTTTGTCTGTGAAGCTGCGCTACTCCTATTAAGGAATGTCGTGTTTGCTCCAAAGAAAGATGTAACAAGCACCAGAGCAAGGACAACAAGAGCTCCAGCTTTCATTCCATTCTTATTATATCTCAAATTCAATTCACTTTCTCACCATTGGTCCTTCCCGCCAACCTGTCAGTTACTTCGTATACCCTTCCGTCCCTGATCATGATCGCGCTCTTTGTCCGCTTTGCAAGCTCAATGTTATGCGTGATAATTACCACCGTCTTTCCCGTCTGTTCGTGCAGGTTTTCCAATATTTCCATCACAATCTCCGTGTTTGTGGTGTCCAGGTTCCCCGTGGGTTCGTCTGCGAGTATCATCGAAGGATCGTTGGCAAGTGCTCTTGCAACAGCGACCCTCTGCTGCTCACCGCCGCTCAGCTGATTTGGCTTGTTTTTCGCTTTTGATGCTATTCCGAATTGTTCCAAAAGGTGCATTGATATCTCCCTACGTTTTCCTTCCGGCACTCCTGTAATTGCAAGCGGCAGCTCGACATTGTCTTGAACCGAGATTCGATTCAGGAGGTTGAACTGCTGGAACACGAAACCGATTTTCTTGTTGCGAATTCTCGCCAGTTCCGCGCTAGGGAGCCTCGAAATGTCAAGGCCATCAAGGAAGACCTTTCCTGAAGTGGGCCTGTCCAATGCACCGATCATGTTGAGCAACGTACTCTTACCAGATCCAGAAGGACCAATGATAGAAACAAAGTCGCCCTTCGCGACAGCAAAATTTACTCCCCTAAGGGCATACGTCTCGCTTTCTCCCGAGCCATACCTCTTAACCAAGTCTACGGTCTGGATCGAATGCGAAGCAGAATCACTCAGTTGCAACTCAGTTCGCGCTCCTTTCGATCCTCGCTTGACTGAGCATTCCCACGCAGGCTAGTACAAGCCCTATCCCAACGAGGCCAGCTCCCAACAAACTCTCAATTATGTCGAGTGCACTATAAGCTACAGTTATGCTAGAAGAGGCAGCTCTAGATGTCGAAGCTGCAGAAGTAAAGAAGGAGCTACCGCTCGAAGGAAATGAACTACCAGCCGGGGTACTCGAACTAGTTGCAGACCGGAATATAAGTCCAAACTGTGGGTCCCGATAAACAACAAGCAGAAGACCAACGACAACAAGGATTATTGCTACTACGAACGCTCTTTTGCCCATCAGATGACAGAAACTTCGGATCTTGCGAGTATACATATGCAATTTCCATATTGTTTCCCAGATTTCTCCCTGATTTTCATCATATTATAATGAGTCCCGAACTGGTTCAATGGACGAGTTAATGAAGCCAATCCACGAAGCATCGATATCAATCTATAGACCATCTTTTTTTGGGAGTTTGCAATAACGACAAACGGTCAGTCGCTAAAGCCCGGCAATTCTCATTTCTTGCAATTGATGTCGTCGCAAGAGTGAAAAATTTCACATTCACAGCTACCAACTAGGCAAAAATAATTCTATCTTGAACGATTTGACTTTCGAAATAGCTTATTCCAGCACTATTACTGCAAGTGAACAGTAACGTTAATTAGCCAGAATCTAGCAATATCATGAACACATTACAAAAAAACCCCCCAAAGAAAAACCGAACCTTTCCAAGAATAGATAGAGTATCTGAGCTCTTGGTTGCCGTCCAGAGAGGTGCTCCTACCAAAGCATGTTGCGGCTCTATGTGTCCCTGGAGGCTGGCTTGTCGTGGCTAGTCCAATTGGTTGGGCTATCTTTCTCGTCTGAGATGGCGTTGCCGTCCATTGAGGCGCTCCTACTCCATCAGGAAAAGAAAGAATGCTTGGCTGGATGCACGAAGATAACGTGTAGCGTAATGATAGCGGAGCAAGTCAACACGTGCGAATCAGTTTTTCGAGATACAAATGCGGCATTGGCGTCTAAAGATAACTCAATCCACATCTTGTACAAAAAGAGGCTATGCAATACTCCAGTAAGCCTTACGAGCCAAATTCAAAACAACTTTATCTCCTCAATGCTCACTTATAGCATACTCGCCAATAACAGTCACGACCTGGAAGCAAGGATCAAGGCTCTTGAAAGTACCATGCAGGAAATATTTCCAGAGCTAAATATGAAGCAAAGACTACGGATCAAGAATCTAAAGTCTGCGATAGCAAGCTATGACCAAAGAGCAATGAGGATTGACATTGACCCGCGGCCTTTCTCTCCAGATACAAATTACCTGCTGCCTTCAGTACTCGCTCACGAGACAATGCACGCGCTCCAGTATGTTAAAAGAACAATCCCATACGGCGAACGATCCTGCGATCTCTACATGCTAGCGAGGCTCCCCACAGAATTCTACCCTCGCAAGAGAGAATTTTACGTGAAGGTTCCTCAAAGAATCTTATCTAGAGCTCCAGATCGAATAAAGGAAACAGCTGAGAGGGCAATACAACTTCGAAACAGCGGGACGAGAAACTATATCGTATGGTTTGAAAACGAGCTAAACGCTAGGAACTGAAGCTGCTTCTTTCTTCATCCTATTTTTCTCGATCCGCTTTGAGAGAAACACCGTTATCTCGTACAGCGCATAGACCGGGATTATTATCGGGATGCTACTGATGAATGTTGGGTCCGGGTTTACAAGTCCGACGCCGAGGGCAACGAGCACATACACCCACTTTCTCACGCCCGAGACTTGCTTTGCGCTGACTATCTTCAGCTCAACGAGTGGTATCACGAAAACAGGGAATGTAAAAGCAAACCCGCTCATTACAGGGACCAGAATAAGCATGTCAACGAAATCTCCCAGTGGAAGGAACGGTGCGACGTTGAAAGCTTTGAAGAAAATGAGTAGAATCCTCATCACCGTTGGGAAAATGACAAGCAGCCCGAAGATGCCGCCGATTGCAAACAACCCCGCGAAAGGAAGGACGTACTTCTCGACAGCCCTTTTTTCCCTCTGGTACAATCCTGGCGCGACAAAGCCGTATACCTGTCCAAAGATTATCGGTAGAGTGATAATTACAGAAATTGCAAGGGACAAGTTAATCCAGACAGAGATAGGAGTAGTGAGACTCATGGAGATTGGGGTATAATTTGCCGCCGTCCAGTGCTCAGCATAGGTCAATAGCGTAATCAGTAGGAAATTGTATCCGAAAAGAGAATTTGGCCCTCCGAATGGATGCAGCGGGTTGGGAAGTGAAGACACGACAGCGAACGCGATTATGAATGCATAAAGGCACTTTTTCAGCCTGGAAGATAGCTCTGCAAGATGATCGAAGATAGTCATCCTTGATCCTTCGACGGTTTCATGCTCGTCCTTCACCGTCTTTGGCTCGTTTGTCAAGCGTGCCTCATCAAACCTGTATTGCTGTCCCGGGTAATAACGCTACCCTAGTATGAATATCCAGTGGCCAAGAGCCCGTAATAGTCAAAGACCATGACTCCGTCGCTGTGCGACAGCGCATATTTGTACTCCTGCAGGTATTCGGGCTCGCTCGTGAGTGCGAGCGGTTCAACGCCTGCAATTATCCCCTTGTGGATGTACTGCTGGTCTTGGGGCGCGTACGTTTCAAAAACCAGCAGATCTGGCTTTAGAGTCGTCCCAAAGTTTGTCGTCGTGACAGTAGTTTCGCCCTTGTAATTTTGCTTCAACGTCGATAGTAAGCTAGATTGCGTGGACAGCGGAAGCGTCGACATGTCAAGGCTAATCCCATCCTCGCCCAGACCATATATCGAGGAAGGTATCGTCTCGCTCGAATTGGTAAAGTATAGAGCAAAGAATATTTTGAGGCTTTGGTTGTGTGCGGAGCTAACAAAGTAGGTCAAGTTTTCAGAAGAAAACAGAAGGTTTCCACTGCGGTACACCTGGAAGAAGAGTGTGTTAAACCCGTTTGATTTTGCATAGCTGACAAGATTCGAAAAATTGCCCACATCCACGAGTGCGTTCCCCTGATTTACGTACAAAATTATTGGCTTTTCAGGAGGCGCGCTCCTAAGCGAGAGATACGCCCCAGTGATTATCATTACTACAATCACAATAGCCAGAACAGCCAGAATCGTTCTGTTCCCCCCTTTTTTCATCGAGGATTTCTGCATCCAACCAGGTCGCGAGATTTCCAAATTTAAATCGAGTGTTCAAACCTGATATACCGCTTCTTGAAATCTAGTTTTGAATGCGATCGAAGGGCCGGGTATTTTCGAAAAGCAACATCTTGACCGGGCTTGTCGTAATCGGATTTGCCGCCATTGTAATCTTTGCACTCGTGTGGACTAGCACCCTTCAGGGTACTCAAAGCACGCAGCTCAGTTTCCAGGAGCTCACATTGTTCGGTGGCTCCGCCTCAGAACACTCGTACACTCAAACCTGCTCAGGTGGAGCCTTGCTCGGGCTCTACGCGCAAAACCCCACGTCCAGTCCGATCAAAATTCAACAAGTGACGATCTACGGCAACGGCGTCAACAATGCGACAGTGTATGTTTCTCTATCAAACGGCTGCCTCAATCTGCAAGAGTCCGGAGTCTCCATACCAGCAAATGGGGATTATCAGCTAGAAGGCTACGTAAGCGAGCCGCTAGCTTTTGCTTCAGCCTATAGGTGCGTGATCACGTTCAGCAACGGGCAGGAGCTTAACCAGTCGCTGATCGCGCAGTCCTAGCCCTTCACTGGGAAGAACATAATGAAAAAGTAGACCGCGGCTGCAAGCCAGACGAGCAAGAGAAAGTTCTGCATCCTCCTGTTTGTGTCAGGTATCATAGCGGATATCAAAATCGGAATCCCTAGAGCAAGTGCCGGATCAACATTAATGAAGTAAAACGAGTACTCGACCCTGTGAAGTACTAGCGACACGTAGTACCACGGAAGGTAGGTCGCGGCTATCCAGGTCGCGATGAATCCATCGCCCTTGGTCAGTTTCCTCGTTACCGTCTTGTAAAGTATCATGGCAGCGATTGGCCATATCGAGTACCATATCGCGAGATTTCCTATTCCGAGCCAGTCTATAGGATGTGAAGTGATGACCCGCTGCGTCCCGTTCGCGAGTGTCGTCGTTACTGTTGTGGTGACAACATAGTAGCCCGACGGATTAATGTTGAACGGTAGTATCCAGTTCCACGGATAGCAATTCCACGTAGTCGTGCTGGAGCAGCCCGTGAGGAGCGACTGGTAGTGAAAGTAGTAGATGAAGTTGAGTACGGGATTTGTGAGCGGCCCAAAACCAGTCGCATAAGGTTTGAAAATAATGTCATAGGCCCACATCGGCGCTCCGAACGCGGCAAGCATTATCCCAAAGAAGACTGCTGTCTTCAAGACGTTTCTTCTAAGCACGTTCACGAGATCTTGCTTTGGCATAACGTACAGGTGGTAGAGAATCAGAGCAAAGACAAAGTACACGCCCCACTCTTTGCTCAGTACCGAGAGCCCCATCGCAAGCCCGGAAATATAGTATCGCCCCTTCAGATAAGCCAAGAATCCAATCAGCGCAAAAAGTATCGGCGGCCCTTCGAGCAGCAGTAGAGAGGTGTGAATGAAGAATAGAGTCTCAAACCCGAGAAAGCTTGCAGCAAAAAGAGCCTTTTCGCGTGACAAGAAATTTAGAGCAATTAGATAAAAGACATAGACTGAGGCGACGCCAATTATGACATAGAAGATACGCCATCCGAAGAAATTGTCGCCGAACAGGTAGATCCCGAGAGACCCCCAAATTTTCCCAAAGAACGGGTGTTCCAGGTTTGAGGCAACACCGTTCAAATATCCTTGGCTGCCGGTACATAGTAAGCTTCGTCAAAGACATAGTCCTTACTTCCGTTCGGGAAAGACATTGCAAAGAGATGCAGCCCGAGGAGCAGAATCAAGAGGTGGCCGATGTCGAACTTGGAAGCGATATTTTCAACCCGTGAAAGAAAGCCTTTCCCGAAAACTTCCTGCACAGGCGCAACTGTTTCCTCTCCTCCCTCCATCCTACAGCATTCCCCGTTCTAGCTACGTTTCATTTGCATTCTCCGTGCCGTTCTTTAAGTTTCCACCAATCCAAAAGCAATGGTAGGCTTTTCCAAAAGACAGATTAAAACGAGAATGATCTTCAAGTTGAGTGATCTGTTTTGAAAATCTCAAACGTCGACGTGTATCAGCTCGGACAGTCTGCAGAGTCAGGAGGAGCAACTTGGGCTGGCACATCCATTCTTCTAAAGCTCACGACCTCCGACGGTCTCGTTGGTTACGGGGAAGCGGTCCCGACGCTCAGGACTCAGCCCGTCATCCAGTCGCTCCGTGAAGTCGAACGAGTCTACAAGGGAAAGGATCCGCTTGACGTCGAGAAAAACATGCACGAATGGCACAAGCACGATTTTTACATGCCGGTCTCGTTTGAATCCACCACCGCGGTCAGCGCGTTCGATATCGCGTGCTGGGACATTATAGGAAAGCACTTTGGCGCGCCCATCCACCAGCTCCTCGGCGGCGAGTTTCGTCCAAAGATAAAGCACTATGCGAACGGCTGGTACGACAACTGCGTCACTCCAGAGCAATTTGCTGAAAAGGCAAAAAAGTTTCACTCGATGGGATACAGCGCGCTCAAATTTGACGTGTTCGGCGATTACTACGACTATATCGACGAAAAAGGACTTGACCTCGCGTACAGGCGCGCGAAAGCCGTGAAGGACGCTGCTCAAGTTGATCTATTGATCGAGCACCACGGGAGGTTCAATCCAAACTCGGCAATTTCAGTCGCAAGAAAGCTTGCAGACCTAAATCCACTTTTCATGGAAGAGCCCATTCACCCAGACAACATTGAGGGTTTGAAAAAGTACCGAGCTCAAACCAGCGTGCGCGTGGCCCTGGGCGAGCGGATACTTACCAAGGAACAAGTCGCGTATGTCTGCGCGAACAACCTGACTGACTTTCTGCAAGCTGACATTACTAACATCGGTGGGGTAACGCAAGCGCACAAAGTATGTGCGATAGCTGAAGCCTACGGAGTTGAGATGGCATTTCACAACGCCTTCGGCCCGATACAGAACGCAGTCACGATCCAGCTTGACGCCTGCATCCCCAACTTTTTGATACAAGAGTCCTTCTACGACGTCTTCCCGCAGTGGAAGAGAGACATCGTGAGAAACCAGACCAGAGTGGAGAACGGCCACACGCAGGTCCCCACAAAACCCGGTCTTGGAGTGGATGTTGACGAAAAGGCGATCGAATCTCACAAGGTCGAAGGTCAGGAATACTTTAACCCTGAGGAGCCAGTCTGGTCTGTCAAGAACACGTGGAAGAGTTAGGTCTGTATCACTTGCATCCTGATCGCTGACGAGCTTCCACGATCAAGACACACAAGCGTTGCCCTTTCTCTTGCATCCAAGAGTTTCTCCTTACGCAGGCTGCTCACTAGGGATGTAGCGTTATCGCTGTCGGCATTCCTTGCAAGCAGCGGATAAACTCCCCATATCAGTTTCAATTGCCGGAGCTTTTTCTCGTCATCAGAGACAGCTATTATGGGCGCCCCAGGTCGAAGCCTCGACACCTTGGAGACTGCTTCTATTTGGTCTAAGAACACAACTATCGCCTTTGCATCTAGCCTGTCTGAGATGATCGCGCTCGCCCTGCCGATTGCTTCGCCGACGCGGTCTTGGTTTGTTGACTCGAAGTTGTCAGATTGCCACGTGCTGTGGAGTCTAGATTCCGCGTTTATCGAGACGCCATCCAGCGTCTTTACACACTCTATGGGATAACTCCCGACTGCAGTCTCTTCTGAGAGCATGACTGCGTCTGTGCCGTCGAAGATCGCGTTTGCTACGTCTGTCACTTCCGCCCTTGTCGGGTTCGGGTTTCGCACCATCGATTCGAGCATCTGCGTCGCTGTTATGACAGGCGTGCTGTACGAAAGGCATTTTGAGATAATGTCCTTCTGGAGCTCAGGAACCATCACGAGCGGGTTTTCTACGCCAAGATCTCCCCGCGCCACCATTACCACCTCCGAGACTCGCGCAATATCTTCAATGTTCGAGACTGCCTCCTTCTTTTCTATCTTTGCAACTATCGGGATGGTCGTACCGGCTTTTTCCATGAACTTTCTGACGGAGAGAATGTCTGATGCCTTCCTTACAAACGAGACTGCAACCAAATCCACACCGTGCTCCAGACCGAAGCTGAGAAACTTTTTGTCGTTCTTTGTGAAGGTCTCGAATCCATCCTTGAGCTCAGGGATGTTGATGCCCTTGCCTGAAAGGAGCGTGCCGCCTATTTCGCACCTGCAAACGATGTCTGTCCTTGTAGTGTCCAGAATCTTCAGCCGTATCGATCCATCGGAGAGGAAGATCAAGCCGCCTATCTTTGCATACCTCGGTAGATCCTTATCCCTCAACGGAACTGAATCCTTCTTTGCACATGAAGTCAAAGTTACTTTGTCGCCCTTTTTCAGCTGGATAGAGCCGCTCGGGATGACGCCCACTCTGAATTTGGGGCCCGGTAGATCTTGGAGTATCGCTGTTTCCTTACCGATTTCCCGATCGATTTTTCTTATAGAATGGATTACCTTGAGGTGCTCTGCCGGTTCTCCGTGGGAAAAGTTGAGCCTCGCGCAGTCCATGCCAGCTAGGACGAGTTTCTTTAGCATTCTTTCGGAGCTAGTTGCCGGACCTATCGTGCAGACTATCTTCGTTCGTCTTTTCTTTGAGATACTTCTAAGAGACATTGCTCGAACTCCTTGCTAGTATCGTAATGTCATTCACGTTTGTACCAGTCGGACCCGTGATTATCAAGTCTCCGAGCTCGTTGAAAAACTTGTACGAAGAGTGATCACGAAGCAATTGCCTTGCGTCTAGTCTTTTCTTGTTGGCTCTCTGGATACTCGTCCAGTCAGCTATAGCTCCAGCCGCGTCTGTAGGACCGTCAACACCATCGGTTCCCATCGAGGCAATCACGGCGCCTTCAAGAGAGTCGATGCCAATTGAGGCAGACAATACTAGCTCCTGGTTTCTGCCTCCTTTTCCAGCTCTGCCTGTTATCGCAACTGTTGTTTCTCCGCCAGCTATCAATGCAGTTGAAGGTTTCATGTCGCGAATGATTGAGGCGTAGAGCTTTCCAACCTCACTTGCTTCTCCCTGGACGTGAGTTGAAAGAATCCTCGCATCATAACCTAATTTCTTAAGGCTATGCAACGCGACGACGCATGACTGCTCGTTTGTTCCGATCAGAACATTCGAGACGTCATTGAAAATCCGAGAACCTGGCTTTGGCGTATCAATTTTCGCCTCTTCGAAAAGATCTCTGACTCGCCTTGGTAGCTTTTTCCAGATTCCATGGTCCTTGAGTATCCTCGCTGCGTCGCCGTATGTGGTCGGGTCAGGGACTGTGGGACCCGAGGCTATCTCGTCCAGCCTGTCTCCCACCACGTCAGAAATTATCAATGCGAGAACTCTTGCAGGATAAAGCTTCTCAGCGAGGCGTCCACCCTTTATTCCGGAGAGATGCTTTCTGACGCAATTGATCTCTTCAATCGGGGCACCAGATTTTAGCAGTAACCGGGTCGCGACTACTTCGTCTGACAATCTCAAACCATTAATCGGCATTGGCATCAGGGCTGATCCGCCGCCGGTGATAATGCAGATTATCAGATCCTTCTCGCTCGGCTTTCCTACGATCTCTAACATCGCCTCGACTCCTCTGACTCCCTTTACGCTCGGGAGTGGATGCGTAGCCCTGTGAAACTGGATTCTTCTCTTCTTTTTCGGTACTCTTAGGTAATCCGGGATGTTGACCAATCCGGCGGAGATCCTTTTTCCAAGCAGTTTTTCGAGTTCGTCAGCCAGAGAAGCAGCGGCCTTTCCTCCACCAATCACAATTAGGCGATCGTAACTTCCTAGATCCAGCTTAAATGAATCGATGACTAGCTTTTCATCCTGCAGCTTTAGCTTTTTTCTTAGAATCGATCTCGGCGAAGCTGTCTTTAACGCTTCGTTGAGCGCTCGCAGGATGTCGCTTCTTGTCTTCGATTGCTTTGCCGGTCCTGACAACTTTACAAGGCTCATGGATCATCCAGACTGCATTTGTTTTACGTCGAAGCTATTCAACGTTATCGAATTTCCAGTACTTGCATTATCCTTAAGTAAATGGAACCTAAATCTCGGAGCTGTTTGATCAACGAATCAATTATACAGGCGATTTAGCAATAATTCTAAAGAATGCAAATCGTGCGCTTACGATCATAGAATTTTTCCAGGTCCAAGACGTAAATAATGGCCAAAATTTAGAAAGATCAAACAAGTCGTATGGCGTGGACTTGAACGCGCGCGTATTATTGTCTCTGAATCTTTGTGTTTCAATGGTTTAACTGCCCTAAGTTCAAGTTCATGACGAGATTTCTAGATTTTTGCAAAACACTGCTAAAATGAGATTTCTTAAATATCGAGGGAGCAAACTGAAGTAAGAGATGACCCAGGAGGGCCTTGAAGATGACAAATATTGGTACAAGGACGCCATCATCTACGAACTTCACGTAAAGACATTCTACGATACTGCCGTGGATGGTATCGGCGATTTCAAGGGACTCACGCTCAAACTGGATTATCTGCGCGACCTCGGAGTTACAGCGGTATGGCTATTGCCCTTCTACCCTTCCCCACTCAGGGACGACGGTTATGACATTTCAGATTATTACGGGATTCATCCGCTTTACGGAGACCTCAAAGACTTCAAGGATTTTCTGCATGAGGCTCATGCACGCGGTATACGAGTAATAACCGAGCTAGTCATCAATCATACCTCGGATCAGCACGAATGGTTCAAGAGAGCGCGCTCCTCTGAAGAGGGATCAAGGTATCACGATTTTTACGTCTGGAGCCCCACTCCGGACAAGTTCAAGGATGTACGAATCATCTTCAAGGATTTCGAGAGCTCGAACTGGACGTTCGACCATGTAGCAAACGCGTACTACTGGCACAGGTTTTACTCTCACCAGCCAGACCTAAACTTTGACAATCCCGCAACACAACAGGCTGTATTTGGTGTGATGGACTACTGGCTAAAACTCGGTGTCGATGGCCTTCGTTTGGATGCGGTGCCCTACCTCTTTGAAAGAGAGGGGACCAACTGCGAGAACCTGCCGGAGACCCATGAATTTCTGAAAAAGCTCAGATCGCACATCGATGCGAACTTTGAAAACCGTATGCTCCTTGCCGAGGCAAACCAGTGGCCATCTGACACCGCCTCGTATTTTGGTAATGGTGACGAGTGCCACATGGCATTTCACTTTCCCCTGATGCCCAGGCTGTTCATGTCAGTTCAGATGGAGGACAGGTTTCCAATCATAGATATCTTGGAACAGACTCCACCCATTCCGGATTCTTGTCAGTGGGGTACGTTCCTTAGAAATCATGACGAGCTCACGCTAGAGATGGTGACTGAAGAAGAGCGAGACTACATGTACAGGGCGTACGCGAAGGACAAAAAGTCAAGGATCAACCTGGGAATCAGACGCAGGCTCGCGCCACTATTGGGAAATGACCGAAGGAAGATAGAGCTGATGAATATTCTCCTGTTCACACTGCCTGGGACTCCCACCATTTACTACGGTGATGAGATCGGAATGGGCGACAACTTTTACTTGGGAGACCGCAATGGTGTGCGTACTCCGATGCAGTGGAGCGGCGACCGGAACGCAGGATTCTCCAAGGCTAGTCCTCAGAAGCTCTACCTGCCTGTGATCATTGATCCTCAGTATCACTATGAGGTGGTCAACGTGGAAAACCAGCAGAACGATCCATCTTCCTTGCTTTCTTGGATGAAGAAGATCATCGCCATGAGAAAGAACTTCAAGGCGCTGGGTCGAGGAAAGCTAGAGTTTCTCTACCCGACAAACCCAAAGATCATTTCATACATAGAAACGTATAACGACGAAGTCGTGCTCGTCGCAGCAAATCTGTCCGGTAGGCCGCAACATGTTGACCTGAACCTTTCCAAGTACAAAGATTTCCTTCCAATTGACGCGCTCGGCGGTACCAACTTTCCCGTTGTTACCGAAGGAACGTATCCTTTGAGTTTTGGGCCCTACGGTTACTTTGTCTTCAGCCTCGTCAAGATGGAAGTCTCACCAAATGTAATCGTCAGAAAACAGATTAAAACAGTCACCGGACAGAAGAAAGTAAGTAAGCTGTTTGAGGGTAGGTCAAAGTACGTGTTTGAATCCGAAGTACTGCCCGATTATATTAGAGCCAACAGGTGGTTTGGAGGAAAGGGTAGAAGGTTAGAGCACGTAAAGATCCAAAGTGTGATCCCGTTTGAGCAGGAAAAGCAACATGCAAATCATTTCCTCGTGGTTGTGGAGGTCACTTACAACGAGGGCCTGCCTGAAAACTACTTTCTGCCCATAGCATACTCGAATTACGACCTTTCTGGCTTATTGAGCCAAGAGTCAGTGATTTCGCTCGTTCAGGAGGACAAGAACACACTCGGCACTCTATACGATGGCGTGCAGGATGAGACATTCAGGTCAAAACTGCTTCAACTTGTACTCAAGAAGAGAACAATCCTAGGAAAGGACTGCGAAGTCATCGGGAAAATGCTTCCTCTCGAGAACGGAGAACAATCGCAGTATGCTGACCTGCAATCCAAAGTATCGAAGGCTGACCAGAGCAACACGGCAATTTTCTACGAAGAAAAGTTCTTCTTGAAGCTTCTAAGACATGCCGAAGAAGGCGAGAACCCCGAGATCGATATTGGAACCATTCTTACAAAACACAACTTTGCAAATACAACGCGACTCTTGGGCTACGCGGAATACCGGACTCCAGAAACAGAACCGGCAGATTTCGTTGTGCTTAATGAGTTCTTGCGGAATCAGGGAGACGCTTGGACTTTGTTCACAGGTGAATTCGCGAGGTTCGTTGATAATGCGATGGCCAATACGGAATTCTGGGAAAAATGTGCTGAAGTGAAGCCAATTACAGACTTTGCACCTCTCCCGACCCTCCTTGTCCAGCTTCTCGGCGAGCATTTTGTTGAGAACGTGAAGTTGCTAGCTACACGAACGGCTGAATTTCACTTGGCGCTAATGTCGGAAACCGATGACCCTAACTTTGCTCCAGAACCTCTAGGTTACCAGTACAAGGTCTCGATTACCCAATCCATGATAAGCTATGCAACAAGAGTGTTCAACCAGATGAGTGCGGCGAGCGGAGTAAACGATGATGTGAAGAGAGGGCTCGCTATGCTCTTTGGGTTAAAACAAAAATTGATGAAAAAATTTACTGACCTAAGATCTGCTCCAGTGGACTCATTTAGGGCGAGAATTCATGGTGACTATCACCTAGGTCAGGTTCTATACACTGGAAACGATTTTGCGATAATAGATTTTGAAGGCGAGCCGATGCGTTCAATAGGTGAGAGAAAGACAAAACGCTCTCAAATCAGAGATGTCGCAGGTATGATCAGATCGTTCCAGTACGCGGCCTACGTATACATGTTCAAAGCCACAATGGTGCAAAAGGACAGAGAGAAAGACAAGCTTGAAAAGGTCGTGGACGTCTGGTCGAACGCAGTTTCTAGGACTTTTCTCCAATCTTACGTCGAGAGAGTGAAAGATTCCAAGATAGTACCCTCTGATCGCAATTGTTTCAGAACTCTCTTAGAAGCTTATCTCGCTGAAAAGGCAATTTACGAGATAGGATACGAGCTTAACAACAGGCCTGACTGGGCACTGATACCCATCAAGGGTTTGCTTCAACTTCTTGAGGTAAGCGAGCCATCTAGCAACCCGCCTGCTCAGACAGCAGGCACACCATAGCCTCCCAATTTTGGTGAATTTGCTTGAGAGTCTGGCCAGGAAAACCGTATCCACTAGGGGCTACTTGGGATAAGCGTGGAGTCAACTTTGCACTGTTTTCTGAAAACGCAACTGGCGTTGAATTGCTTCTATACGAAAATTCTAGCTCTAAAGAGCCAAAGGAGCGAATCCCTTTTGCTGAAAAGACAGGGCATATATGGCACGCATACATGCCAGATCTTCTCCCTGGACAGCTCTACGCATACTCTGTTGAGGGACCCTACGATCCAACCCGAGGCCTGCGATTTAACAAGAACAAGGCGCTAATCGACCCATATGCCAAAGCAATCGGGGGTACGATATCTTGGAACAATGCGATGTTTGGGTACAAGATCGGAGACCCGAATGAGGACTTGTCTTTCGACACTACGGACTCTGGTCCCTCCCTTCCAAAGTGCATCGTGATAGACGAGTCATATAACTGGGAAGGCGACCAGTTACTCAGGATACCTTGGAACGAGACAATAATCTACGAGACTCATGTGAAGGGGTTAACGCATATGGATCCCAGCGTACCCGCAGAGAAGCGTGGGACGTACTCTGGACTAGCTTCGGACAAAGTAATTCGATACTTGAAGGATCTCGGAATCACGGCGGTGGAGCTGCTGCCAATTCACCATCATGTCGATAACAAGAGACTTGTTGAGGCTGGCCTGAAGAACTATTGGGGTTACAACACAATCGGGTTCTTCGCACCGGAAAGCAGGTACTCAAGTTCAGGCGTGATGGGCGAGCAAGTGAAGGAGTTCAAAGACATGGTGAAAGCTTTGCACAGGGCCGGAATTGAAGTTATCCTTGATGTTGTCTATAATCACACTGCTGAAGGAAACCACCTGGGCCCGACACTGAGTTTCAGAGGAATCGACAACGTTTCTTATTACAGATTAGTTTCCGAGAATAGCACACTCCGCCACTATATGGATTTCACTGGTACCGGAAACAGCCTCAATATGAGGCATCCGCACGTTTTACAGATGATCATGGACAGTCTCCGCTACTGGGTTTTGGAGATGCACGTAGATGGCTTCAGATTTGATCTTGCTTCAACTCTTGCGAGAGAGCTGTTCGAGGTTGATCATCTCTCTACTTTCTTTGAAGTCATCCAACAAGATCCAGTGATCTCGCAAGTGAAACTCATCGCAGAACCATGGGATTT
>DAHVAI010000318.1 GCA_027314685.1 Nitrososphaerota archaeon
AACATCGGAGCAGGATTGTATGATTGCATGCTCGTTGTGGGAGTCGAGAAAGTAAGCCAGCTTGACACAATAACGGCGACTACATACTTTTCGTTCGGATCTGACTATATCTTCGAAGGTGCATGTGGTGCGTCCTTCCCTGGTCTCTATGGAGCCTTGGCAAGAGCCCACATGACGAAATTCGGGACAACTGAAGAGCAACTTGCAACTGTGGCAGTTAAGAATCACGAGACCGCTCTGAGTAATCCTAGTGCCCATCTGCACAAGAAAATTACTATTGACGACGTGCTAAAGTCACCTGTCGTAGCCAGCCCTCTGAAGCTATTCGATGCGTGTCCTTTTTCTGATGGTGCGGCAGCCGCGATACTTTGTAGCGAGGACTTTCTTAGAAAGAGTCGGGGAAAAATATCTGATCAGATAATGATCCGAGGTTCAGGTAGGGCAGGAGGAACGGGAGCGCTCCATCAAAGAGATGACATGACTTCATTGAATGCAGCCGTACTTGCCGGAAGGGAAGCATTCAGGCGAGCGAATCTGACGCAGCAGGATATCGATTTCGCCGAAGTGCATGATTGCTTCACCATAGCAGAGCTAGTTGCCGAAGAGGATCTTGGCTTCGTCCCTAGGGGACAAGCTGCAAAACTCACGCAGGAGGGATACACGAAGTTGAAGGGTGAATTGCCCATCAACCCTTCAGGCGGTTTGAAAGCCAAGGGTCATCCTGTTGGCGCAACGGGAGTCGGACAAGTGGTCGAGATCTATGAACAGCTACACGGAAAAGCTGGTGGACGACAAGTGCAAAATGCTCGGATTGGCTTGACGCATAATGTTGGCGCTACTGGCGGGAGTTGCGCCGTTCACATCTTTGAAATTAATTGAGTAGAATGCCTAAATGACCGAGCAATTTCAGACCCAGAAGCAATCTTCGCTTACAGTTAAGGAATATCAAGAAGGAATAAGAGAGGGGAAAATCGAAGGGTACAAATGCTCTAAATGTGGACATAAACAAATTGACATAATCGAATTTTGCCCGGTCTGCCACAGCCCAGATTTGCAGAAGGTTGAGTTTTCAGGAAAAGGGAGTGTGGTCACCTACACAATTCAACTTG
>DAHVAI010000322.1 GCA_027314685.1 Nitrososphaerota archaeon
CACATCATTGGCCACACAAACTACTGCCGAAACTCAAACGGTCCTTTTTAACGTCACAAGCGAGTTTAAGGCTGGGAACTGGGTTAGCATTTTAGGCGTACCGCTTAGTGTATTGTCGTACAACTTCTTTGCCTACTCGCCAAATTCTTCTTCTACTTACGTCCAGCTAGAGCCTCAACTCTTCATCAACGTAACAAACAGTCAGGGAAATTCTGCAATCAGTCAAACGGCTTCCTGGACGAATCTGGGGAGCTTTGAGGCAACACAACAAAACAATTGGCCGCCCTCTCTCTCGCCTTCGCAATACCAAAGCCTATTCAACGGCAATGTCATGATGCGATTTTTCTTCACTTGTGGAAATCAGAATGTGTATTTTGAGATATTTGTCGTAACCACTTCTGTAACTACAACCTCTACGAACTCGATCGCCCCAACTCTATCAATTACTGCTCAGATAAATGGATCAACAATTGATACTTTTGGTTCCGCGCTTAGGATCACGGTAATTGTCCAAAACAACGGTACGTCAACTATCAACATTCCGCGTCTTTACCAGATAGTCCAAGGTGTTGATGTCTTGAGTTCCACGGGTACTAACGTCGGGGGCATTTTCAACGCGATCGGCGTCGCCCAGACCAATTCAGCAGGGCAAATTATACCTCAAACAGTGTCTCTGGACGAAGGCGATTCGTTGATAGCTTACATGACAATAGTCTTCCTTTCATCCCTCAACCAGACTACTCCCAAATTGCCAGTCAGTATAGTAGGTCCAACAAGCATCAATGCGTACGGAACAGCTTACATCCAAGGAAATCAGCCTTACACGATCAGGATAAACGCCTTCCAATCCAACGGGCAAGCAGCAACATTTTACTTTCCTGTATTCTCTACAATTTCGTCTCCCTGCTCCACCACGTTCCAGAACGGACTGGTCCCTTTTTCCTTCCTTAATTTGAAGCTAAAACAGAACGCTTCTCTTCAGGTCTGCGTCGTGTATTATTACTACAATGATTCTTCCGCCTACACAATCAATCTCAGTAATTGGCAGCAAGTTATAGAAATCTCAAGCCAGTTAAGGAATGGCTCGATCAACTCCTCTGGCAACTTCACAGTGACCTCATCGATAGCTTCAGCTACTCTTGGAGGGCCAAACAACGAGGGAGAGGGAAGTAGTGTGGTCTACACCATAACGCCGAAAGAGTACGGCAACTGGACTTACGGTTTTAGTTTCGGATGGCTCTATCCGTCGATGGCAGCCTGTGGACAAGATTTCCTGCTTTCAACCGGGAACGGTTCGTCCTATCCCTTTAGTGGATGCACTTCTTCGCTCTCATCGCATTATCCCGTTAACTCTGAGGGGTTCGTTAATGGATTCTTGTTCGCAGAAATTGTCGGCGTATCGAATTCGACGCAGTAGAGAGAATTCACCCCGGTTGTAATGTAACCTCAAATTACATCCTTGCAGACACTAGTTTGTTTAGATTCAGGCCTTTGTAGCTCCGTCAAAGGACTACCCGAAATCCAATTTTGATCTTTGCGAAGACATGGGTCTCTGGGAATTGAGGCCCACAAGGACATAGCTCCAGACATGGACATTAGACGAAAGTCAGCTCTCGTGCGGCAAAGATCGGAGTCCGTATAATTGCATGTCCAAAGTCGAGCTAACTCTGCACGATTACTGGAGTGTAACCGAGCGAGTATTCTATGGATGAGAGACCTTGCGCTTGAATGCCCATTGCGAGGTTGATTGCATACACGCCTGGATCCATTTCGATGCTTATACTAACTTGTATAGCCTGAGTGGTGTGTGCCGGCACGCTGGTAGGCTGAATTGATACCTGAACATCGCTTCCATTGAAGTTCTGGACATTCGCTATTGGTTCACCATTCACAGGATACCACTCGCCGTTCGACTTTCCGCATGGTACCCCAGTTGTTGTTACGACAGTTGTGCTCGAAAAAGTGTTATTGACGGTCGTGGTAGAATTGCTCGTCGTCTGGCAGGCCCTTGACGAGTTCAACCACTGTGTGCCGTTGCTATATTGGACAGAGTAGCTGTTGCCTTGCTCGTATGAAAGACTAAGGGTGTAGTTGTACGCAGTAACGTTGTACATCAACAAGAAAGTGTTGTTCTGGGGAGTGACAACCAGGATTGGGATTTTGCCTAGCACAGAGAAGTCGCTGAGTTGAAGTTGCGGAGACTGAGAGTTTGTAGTCGTCTGAAACGCCACCGACGTGGACGTCTCTGTAGAGTGAAGACTTGAAGTAGTAACGCTTGAAGTGCCTCCAGTAGTAGTGACACTTGAAGTACTCCCTGGATTTGTTGTGCCAGGAAAGTAGTAAATCGATACTCCTCCAACAATTATTGCCAAAGCAACAGCAATAGAAACCGCGACACCGATTTCCCTCTTGTATTCAGCCAAAATGAGTTACCTGAAACCACCCTATGGTGGAAAAGCTATATCTTGCTACTCAATAGTAAGACCAAATCTTCGCTTTACTAAATCGTAGTAATATATACTGACAGCCAGAAATTTGAGCGAGCGATTGCTAATTGGTGGATTCCCAACGGGACAGCAAAGAGACGCCCGACGCCAACCTCAAAGGGACCACCTACAAGGTGTACACCTATGTGCTGAAGCAGGACAGGCCGGTCGGAATATCCGACCTTCAGAAAGGGTTGGGTCTCAGCTCTCCATCTGTTTCACAGCCCTCTGTATTGTAGTAGTAAATTCAGAATTCATAAATAATTCTCCTTTGGAAGCAACTGTGGAGTATCGCTTTGAAAAACAAGCTTCGCGGGATTGCAATTTCGTTTCTCTTGATAGTGTTTTTCTCTTCATCATTGTCGTCTTACAGTGCCGCTGTTGCTTATTCGCCCATAACCTCCTTTGGAAATTCTTCAGCAGTGAACCCCTGTAGCAACGCAATTTCCGAGAGCCTTTCTGATCCGAGCGTGTATAGCAGCCCTGCTGCGATTAATTTGGCCTTGAATTCACCTGAACTCAAATCGGCAACTGCTGGAAGTACCCTAGAGTTCAACAGCATCTTCCATCTTTTGACCAACAGTTTGACCGCAGGAACATGCACTCTATCGCTTCAAAGCGTGAATGTGGTATTTGGTATGTCGAACGGATCTCTAGCTGTAGTGTCCGAGAATCCTACCTCAACCCAAGTAATTGGGGTTTCGTTACAAACACCTCATTATAAATTCGGATTAAACTCTAATACGTGGACAGGTTATGAGTATCACAACTCCACGGGAACTACAGACGCGTCTTGGACGCAACCGTCCGCCGCCAGCCAATGCCCCCAGTTTACCCAATGTATAGCAGCATTCTGGGTAGGACAGACCGCCCTGAAAGGAGGAGGAGCTAGTGGAGACACAAAGGAAGGAATAGATCAGGCTGGCTCAGTAGCAAACGTGAGTCGCGGATACTGTTGCACGGTAACTTCTTATTATGCGTGGTATGAGTTCTTTCCCGCCTATCCTGTAAATTGCTTTGGCATTTCGTCAGGAGACACCATTTATGCCGGAGCATACTACTCTGGTGGCTACAACTGGGCTTATGCCGAGGACGGGACTAACAATAACGTCTGCACTACTAGCTCGCAAATGGCAATGGGTTCGCCCAGTTATTCTCAATTCATAGCGGAGGAACCTAGCGGCAGTGACACTGCCCCTGATTTTAACAGCATGACTTTCACTAGTTCCGAGATCGGTGGAACTGGAATATACAGTCTATCGGCAGACAATTATTATTCGTCCACTGCTGATATGAGCTCAGGATCGGTAAGTAGTTCGAGCTCCTTTACTGTTACATACACTGGGAGTCTCTAGTCAACTATTAACTAATTTCTAAGAAGTCTATCAGAAGAATGCGTAATAACCCAAAATAGCTATGAGCAGGCTAAAGAGATCTCACCAGCAGACTACTGTTGCTAATCAACTTTGCTACTTTTATACTCTTCAGGGTACCTTATCCAGTCGATGTAACGGCTACACTATGCTGTGAAAGTAGATCAGAAAATGACACCAGTGATGGATAACAAAAACAACGAACCAGATTTTGTCTTGAAAGGGAAGACTCTGGATGTTTACCTTTACCTGTTAAGACACAAGGAATCCGCAGGAATCAGCGAGATCCAAAAAGCGCTTGGACTTTCCAGCCCCAGCATCGCTTCTCACCACCTTGAGAAGCTCGTCAAGCTCGGAGTTGCTTCAAAGGACGAGCTTGGGAGATTTGGTTTAGAGAAAAAGGTGGATGTTGGGGTATTACAAGGATTTGCAAACATCGGCACTTTGATGGTCCCCAGATTTGCATTTTATGCAGGCTTTTTTCTAGTCATTGCCATTGCATACGTCGTATTCGACCTAGCTAACCTCAGCTTGCTCGCTTTGATCGGAAGTCTTGGTGCAGTGACTGTGTTCTGTTATGAAACTCTACGAGTATGGAGAAAGAGACCCTTCTAGAAATTGGACGCTTGGACTACAGACATTAGAAATAAGTGCTAGCTAGTGGCGTTGAGAAGATATGAACAAGCAATTTGCAAAACCATTTGTCATAGGGGCTGTCATTGCTATTGCTGTTGTAGGCGGAGCAATTCTTGCTCAGCCACTGATAAGTCTGCACCAGAATCGGATCTCGTACCAGAACCAGAATGGAAATTTCCTGTTAAATGTTGGAAGTGGTGGTTCTTTTTGTCCTTATAGCTATGCGGTGCCCACTACGATGCAGGGCTACGGCTTTCTCATGGGCAAGGAAGGACAGCTTGTGATACAGCCCAACTCTACTGCTTTTCTCAAGATAAATTACGAGAATCCAAATCAGGAAGTGACACCTAGCTCAATATACAACGCGAGTGAACCGTTTGCCCTAGCTCTGCCTCCAAATCAAGGGTGGTTTAGAGTCGTTGGAAACAATGTTAATCCTGGAGTCAACTACGATGACACCGAAATAGGATTGGCCGCTTACGTCAACAACGTGACCATTTTACCTTCCCACCTGAACATGTCAATAACCTATGAACTCGTAACTTCCCCGAACGCAACCGAAGGCACGTACACCTCAGTATTTTGGTCGATATGCGCGCCTTATCTTTTGGTCGACGTGGGAAGCTCGTATTACAACGGTACCTATGGCACAGGAGTATTTTTCTGAGTTTGTACGCCATTGAGAATAAGATAAAACCGTCCTTAAGCGCGCGGTCATAATCATCGTATGAGCGCATGAGGTATTTATTCGTGTGAGATTCTCGTTCAACTTGTAGATTTGCAAAAGCTCTGAAATCAATCTATTACTATTTCTGATCCACGCATTCCTTTGCATACTGTGATTCTCAAGTGTCGTACCAAGCTAATGAAGAAACAAGAATGAAATGCGATTAGCTAGAGTACTCAACTAGAGTGAGAAAAATCTTGCCCAAGGTACACATCGGCACGAAACTGTTTAGATTCAGGCCTTTGTAGCTCCGTCAAAGGACTACCCGAAATCCAATTTTGATCTTTGCGAAGACATGGGTCTCTGGGGACAAGTGTCCATGTGGAACGAAAGTGTGATTCTTCATAAAGTCAAAGTCAAGTCGATTTCTGCTATCTTACGACTTTTGGTCCTTGATATTTGAAAGATTTCTATGCCGGCCAAGAAAAAGTTTTGCGTTTTCTCACATTAACCTGTACATATAGAGAATAGTTACAGAATCTTTTTATGTATCCATACCTGCTCGCTCGTTAGATGTTGTGACCAAATGAGCGCAAACATACTGTCAATTCTTCCGAACTTGTTTGGACAGATCCGATGTCTTCTCGGAGCTAGAACAAATTGAATGCAAAGAAGACACTTAGTCTGCTGATCTTCTTTTGCATGGTTACTCCCTCTGTTTTTGGCGTCTTGCCGGGAGGACCTCTTCCACTGGTTTCAGCAACATCATCCAATCAAACAGGTACTGGAACGGCACCAGGAACACCACTTGCTCCTGGAACGGTAACCTACCAAAACACAGTGAATGACACACCCAAGATAGTTCAAAAATCAGTTGCAAGTCTCCCATCCTTCGAATTCAATTCGACAGGTCTCTACTGGGGTTCAGGAAATGACAGCATGGAGCTTCAACTGCCGATTTTGACTATTGCAACTTCAACAGCAACTTGTGCGACATTGGAAAGCGCGACTCTCACGCATAATTCGACTACTTACACTTATTCGTTCGCGGGTGCGAGTGCCTGTTCTGGATTGGCGTTAACAATTTCATATAATTTGTATGTGAATAACTTAACTGGGACAGATAACAAGGAAGTCTCAGTTATCGGAACGATCGATAAAGTCGGAAGTGGTTCATTCAATAACATCATTTCATTTCCATTAACTCTGCCTTCCAATTTCGTTCTGAATACAAATTCAGATTCTGTTAATGCTGGCTCAGTAGGCTTCAATTGGCAAGACATGAGTTCATTCTCTCCGACGTGGAATGGCACGACAAATTCAATAGATGTTTCAACTGGTTCTAGCTCGGCAGGGATCGTTAAGTTTAGCATCGATCCTACTCTTGTTCAATCGCAGAGCGACGCTTGTTCAAGCAATTCTTGCTCCGCATCTTTTGGTAGTTCAGTTACAGCTGGAGATACCATAGTTGCAATCGCTGGCTTCGAGTATGGCAGTGGTTATCCTTCTTTCTCCATCACCGATAACAGTGGTGATACATTCAATGTTGCAAGGCAGGAATACTATGGCTGTTGTGTCGGTACAGCAATTTTGTACGCTACTGATGTTGTCGGAGGTTCTGTTACTGTTACTGACTCGGTGACCGGCGGAGCGGGTACGTTGTACAACAATGGAATCTTCATCTACGAGATATCTCCCTCAATATTAGGAAATACAGCGGTTGGAGTGGGGGCAAGCTTGAATCCCGCAACGTCATCGATGAGCTTCGGAAGTAATTCGATTCTCTTTAGCGGGGTTTCTGCTGGCGGGACTGCGCAATATATCGCAAAAGACGGCACTAGTTGGTCGTATATGTATGTGCTCGCCAGCACAAGTCACGGCGATGGAACAGCTGGTGGAGCGTACTCGACGACAGCATCTTCGCCAACAACGTTTGAATGGACATTACCTTATTATGCAGAAGCCTATGCTGCTGTGGGTGTAGAATTTCAAGCTGCGCCTGTTCCAAGTGCCACTATATCATCCCCATCCTGGAGCAAGGCGGGACTCTCTCCATTCGAGAACTATTTCACAGGCGAGTCTGAATACGTCTCGCCAGGGAATGGATTGCTCGGAATAGAACAGACCGATTATTCTCTAGCTGGCAAAGGACTTGATCTTGCAATCACACGGGTATACTCACAACCATATGCTTTCATCGCCAATTCTCCGTACTTGTATGACAATTACACACTATCGAACCTAGGATTGGGGTGGCAGCTCAACTTT
>DAHVAI010000335.1 GCA_027314685.1 Nitrososphaerota archaeon
AAAAGCTGATTTGGATTCGAAAGCCCAAGCGTCGGGTTCCCTTGCAGGACGTAGAGATTATTTCGCGCAGTCATGTTTGTCAGGGAAGAATTGACTATTGAAGGAGTGATCTGCTGGCAGCGCTTGATCAGGTAGCCGTTGCTGAGAGTATTGTGTTGCACAAACGCCAAGAGTTGGGAATCCTGCGTTGCAAAATCGGGGTAGACATAAGCAAGAGCTCCAAGAGCTTTCGAGTTATCGTCCGTCCACCAGTTGTAGGGGACCGACGGCGCTTCGGATAACGATGTCAAGCTGGATCCACATGGTGCAGGTTTCATCAGAGTGTTGAACATTGACTGAAGACCAGTGGTATAGTAACCGAATTCATTCGTGTTGATGGCAAGAGGATTAGAAGCTGTGCTTGCCGATGAAGTTTGAAGCTTTATTTGAGGTCCTCCGGGGAACCTTGGTTGTGCAGAATAAACAAGTGACAGGAGCAGCAGAGCCAGAATCATGGCTGTCAGAATATACTTGTGATGCATGATATGAGAGAAAAAGCGTATCAAAGAACCAAGTCACTTTAGCTTTGTCGGCAGGGGACTGCAGGGAGCAGCGTCTATTTTATGAATGCCGCAATTCTGGCAGATCCAACCCATCTTCTGCCATTTCCCCTTTTCGAAAACATAGAGGTTGACCATCCTTCCTGTGGTGTGAAGCGGTTTCCTAAATTTTCTCGGACAAACATGGGTGCGGCTCCCCCGGTTTACCAATGTCTATGCAGGCTGCAGAACGGGAACATTCTATATATAGATTGCAACATAGAGTTTATATTCAAACAAAGCACCAAAAGCAAACGATGCCCCGGGATCCGATGGCCGCCAAAGAAGAGCAGAAAGTGATACCCAAGCAGACTAATCTTGAGTTCAGCAATGGCTTCATTCACGGCATCCGCGATGTTTTGATAATCACAATAGCTCTATTCATATTATTTCTGGTCAAAGTGCCTGCGTTGGTCTTTCTTCGAATGCTTTCATTCTTCGGACAATTCACGGGCAATTTATGGCTTGAAGCGGTGCTCTTGTATTTTCTGATTGCATTCGTCTTGAACATGGGTTTCAAGATCTTTTTCTGGCTTCAGAAGTCTGAGCGTTGTCGTTCGAACATAATAGGGCACACACTTGGCTCGCTCATAAGTACCTTGGTCGTGGCACCCTTTGCTTTCCCTCTAGCATCTTTCGCCTTCCTTCTTTTCTTGGGCCCCATCTCTTTCTGAATCAGAACTGCATCCAGTAAGTATTGAATGTTGAGGTTGAGGAGTAAATGAAGCCTAATGCGACGATATTGCTTGTGGAGGCTACAGACTGAGTGTTGCTGGCAGAAGCAGTTGTCGAGATGGAGTTTCCATAGGATAGAGTTGGCACAAAGTCATTACTCGACGGAATGTACTGGTACGTCGAGGCCACAAGTTGAATTATGTCACTTGATGGATTCTCCCAAGTTGCTATCAGAAATGGATGTGTAGTATTGACGTATGCAATACTAAAGCAAGGCGCTGGCGTACTGGAAGGAACGAAGGAACCGGGGTTGCTCCAGGACTGCGTCAGTATGTCGAATGTAGCCACCTCCAGGTCATTGTTCGTTCCTATCCATCCTACGAACAAGCTATTTCCAGTTCCTGTGTTGAGTGCCAAGCTCACAGAAGTCTGAGCATACTGCGAAGAAGATGTTGCTTGGTTCCATGCAAGGCCGCCATCATCGGAGTACATCAGACTGACTTCTTGGCTCGATGATGCCGCGTATCCTATCCAGATGGCGTTGTTTCCGTTAGGATCTGGCCCTATCACAACTGATGGGGTGGAAGCGCTGTAGGCTGCAATGCCAGAATCGAAGGGACCATACCATTTGTTCGAAGTTTCATTCAGATACGAAACAAGAATGTGATTGTCGGAAGCCCTGACCCATGCATATACTACAGCGGGATTGTTGTTCAGATACCCCAGCTTTCCAGTAGCGACAACAGGCGCGGTTTGACTGGCTACGCCATCACCTTCACCGGGGACTTTTGAAAATACTTGCGAATAACTTGTCGGTTGGCTTCCAGAGCCTGAATACAACGAAGCGCAAGAGCCGCCTCCCACACAGGTGCCATCTGTGAGAGCGGCGTAAAGAGACGAGGAAGAATAAGCTAGAGAGACAGAAGCCATGCTTGAAGAAAGACTGGAATCCTGGCGGTTGTAGAGGTTGTAGATGAGGTCGTTGTAGCCGCCTTGATCCTGACCTATGGCAGTAGCATTGTCTTGGTTTGGAAATCCGGAACATGTTGCACCAGATTGAGGACTATTTGCGTAGGTAGTAGGCCATGAATTCATCTTTGTTCCATCAATCGTATTGTTTGTGAAGAGAAAGTTCCCAGTTGGCACATCGCTGCAACTCATATGTTGCTCTTCGTAATTGGTGTACTGAAGATCACTTGTGCAGTATCCTAAAGTAGAGAATTGACCACCGTTAGCGAAATCCAGTGTTACGTTTTGACTAGCACCTAGGTGTGTTATGTCATGCGCAATAAATATCATACTACTGCTATTCAATATACGCATTGTAAAATTAATCATGTCTTGAGGGGCGAAGGTAGAATAAACCTGGTTATCATAGTAGTCTTGACCTGATGCTCCACAATTTGTAGCATAGCCATATTGGAAATCCCAAACCCCATTCGCTGCCCAGAGTCCAATTTGATCATAATTACTACTTTCATCAAAAATGCTGTTAATCACAAAGTAATTATCATTTCCTGCTTGTGGATAGTTGTTAGGCACTAGTATTTCGGCGGAAACAGTGGTTCCTGTATTGGCAGTCGAAGTCTGAAATTCCTCGCCTGTATACCAACAAGTCCCTCCGAATCCACATGACTGGCTACCAGCACTGACTGTTCTAAGCTGGGTTGGAAGAACGAAAACAGAGGTGGCCGCTAGAAGAAGTAGGACTAGCAGAACAATGGTGACTGTTTTCAATTTTGACATCAACTCGCTATGGTTACAGGAACGCTGGCTCCACTCCCAGTGGAAGAGCCATCTGCAAGCGTAATTGTATATGCAAATGTAATTTCGTAGTATCCCGATGGCAGATTGACGGACACGGTGTAGTGCAGAATACCTGGAACGGTCAGGCCTTGTGGCTGCCCTTGGATCTGAACGTCCGAAAGACCCGCAACATTGAGGCTTTCGCAGCATTTCACGCCGCCAGCGGCGAATGGCATCTCAACAACGGAAGAATTCGTTACCTCGTTCCATGGTTGATACGGAACAGACTGCCACTCTGGGTCGCCATTAAAACTTTCGATTGAGAGGACATGTATTGCGTTGATTGTGGCTGAGCTCGAGATCGTGGAGTTGACTTGGAGCAAGAAAGTAAATGTATGATTAGAGGCTGAAAGTACCACCATACGCATGTTACTATATCCAAACGTTGTCTGCTGTGGAATTCCACCACAATTATTTCCTGCGATGTTGTGTTGGGCTGTT
>DAHVAI010000338.1 GCA_027314685.1 Nitrososphaerota archaeon
ACACCCTCGACTCTAAAGCCGAAGCTCTTGTAGAGGCGTATTGCTCGCTCATTTGTGGAGAAAACTCCGAGCTCAACTTTTTCCACTCCCTTTTGCTTTCTAGCCCAACTTAGGGCATAATCCATCAATGCCCTTCCGACGCCTATTTCTCTGTAGCCTTGAATCACAAGTATTCCGAGCTCGCGGACATGATTCATTTTCTTTAAACCATTGTGCCATAGAGTCAAACTCCCGACAACCCGGCCTTCGACAACTGCAACAATTGTGAGACACTTCCTGTCTTTCAGTCGGTCTAACTGGTTCTTTCGGTGCCTGGGAGCAACCTCCTCTGTCCCGAGATAGACCTGCTCGTTTGCGACCATCTTCAAGTTCTTCAAGATCGTCGGAACATCGCGTTTCGTAGCCTTTCTGACAATGATTGAGGGTTGGTTGGCGACATTGGAAATGTATTTCTTGGGCTCTTTCATATAATCACCATAGCGTGCAATAGTATTCAATTTTTCACTCCCCTCGCTCGATTTAGCTTAAATCCCTAAGGGAGCGCAATTTGCTATACCAGTGTCAGAAGATGCGAATTAATGGCGTTTTTGGATTCTTTTCGCGTGGAGAGCGGCAAATCCTCGAAAGAGTTATTCGTAATCTTGATGTCTCAATCGACGCTGCAAGGCATTTACTGAATCTGGTTACCTCACTTCAAAGGTACAATTATGAGGATGTCAATGTCGAGTACGGAATAATTGCAGATCTAGAAGAGAAGGGCGACGAGCTGCACAGAAGTCTGGTTAGAGAAATCGCCACAGAATCATTCTTTGGTGGAATAAGAGAAGATTTTCTCAACCTCTTGGAGAAAATCGACAATATTGCAGACGAAGCCAAAGACGCAGGAAAGATATTCCACCAGCGACACGTTCCAAAGGAAACCGTGGATTACCTGTTCAGGGGCGACGTGATTTCCTTCGTATCAACCTGTGTCAAGGCCACTGAATTATTCCGAGAATCAATCCTCGCCTTGGAGAAAGACCAGCGGGAGGTTCTGTCTCTGGTTGAAAAAGTGGAAGAGTCCGAGGAGGCGGCCGACACGATTCGTTATGCGATACTAGACAACCTGTTGAAGAACGAGATTGGTGGAAATGTCTTGGACATAATCATGCGCAAAGATTTTCTGAATACGGCGGATGATGTTGCTGACAACGCAGAAGATGGATCTGACATTTTGCAGGTAATAGTCGCAAAAGGATATTC
>DAHVAI010000256.1 GCA_027314685.1 Nitrososphaerota archaeon
CTCTCTTCATTCTTGATTGCAAGAGATAGAGGCGTTCCCATTACTGGAATTCCGGTCTTTCCTCACAGGCGGTTCAGGCACTCTTACGTTTTTGTTGATACAAAAGGCAAGATAAAGGAACCGCGAGATCTAATTGGCAAGAAAATCGGTATTCCAATCTACCAGCCCACTGCGATCGTTTGGATAAGGGCGATAATGCAGCATGAATACGATGTTCGTCCAGATCAAATGCAATTCTTCTACGATAGGGAAAAGGAACCATTGCCAATCTCCCCACCTAGCAATGTCTCGATTACAAGCACTAGAGGCGTAAAGAAGGAGAAGCTATTTTTGGAAGAGAAACTCGACGCACTCTTCGATTCAAACATTCCTGACATATTTGAGAACGGGAACCCAGCTATCAAGAGACTTTTTGACGACTACAGGAAAGTGGAACTCGACTACTACAAGAAGACTGGTTTGTTCCCGATAATGCACACGATTGTCATAAAGCAGAAGCTGCTTGAGGAACATCCTTGGTTATCCACTAGCGTGTGGAGGGCTTGTGTCCAGTCGAAAAAGGAGAGTTATACCCGAATGAAGGATCCTCGATTTTCAAACCTGCTTTGGCCTCATGTCTACTGGGAAGCAGAGCAGAAAGACTTGGGGAAGAAAGACCCCTGGCCGTACAACTTTACGGACAACCTAAAAGTATTGCAGACTTTCATGTCTTACTCAAAAGAGCAGGGGTTGATAAGAAAGGAACTCAATCTCGAAGAGATATTTGCCAGCAACACGCTCGACTTGAAAGATTAAAGTCTAATAGATTCTAGCACGCGAGGGCAGAGCTTGCAGACTCTTGGCAATCCAGTCCGGACAGGCATAAATACAAAGTTTCTTTCCGTCCCTACAAATGTTCGGAAAGACTTGGATGACCTCTGAGCGCAAATTTGGAGTACTCACACAAAACGATGTAAAAATCAAGACTAGAGATGGCAAGAACCTAAACTCAGACATCTTTCGGCCTAATGCCGAAGGCAAATTCCCTGCTATACTTGGAATACATCCCTATCTCTCCAACCAATCTCCTCCGATCCGGCCGAAAGCAAACTCAACCTCTGCGGGCGGTTGGGCAAGTGGTGTTGAAAAGCCGAATAGCACCATGGAAGCCGGAGATCCTGAATTCTATTCAAGAAGGGGGTATGCGCATGTCATATGTAATGTCAGAGGTACGGATCTATCAGAAGGGATGTATGATTTCATCGGAGAGCACGAGCTGAACGACGTCTATGATGTAATTGAATGGATAGCAAGTCAGCCCTGGTGTAACGGCAAAGTAGGTATGTTTGGAGTTTCCTACTTTGGTTGGATCCAGCAGTTTGCCGCGACCACAAACCCGCCGCATCTCAAGTGCATCTTTGGACCATATGCTGCCACTGACTTTTACAGAGATATGGCCTATCACGGCGGAATATTTTCCCTATGGGGAGTGAATTGGAAGAGGCTTCTGAACAACCTCCGCGTCAGGTCCAAGAGTCTTGAGGAGCTCGGTGAAGCTCAATTCAAGGAGGAGATAGCACGAGCAATCGCAGACGAGGATTTGCTGCAATCAAGCAAGGTAGTAGAAATTCTGAACAACCCGCTTTCTCCGGCTAACGCGCTAGCAATTGACTGGCTATTGCATCCCAACGACGATGCTTACTGGCATCAGCGACAAGTAGACTACACTAGAGTTAATGTGCCATGCTACTTGGGTGGTGATTGGGGAATTTACGGTCTACATCTTCCGGGTGCTTTCAGAAGCTGGGAGAACATCAACGCGCCGAAAAAGATGACCGTCGGACCTCCTGTTAACTTGGACCGGCCAGTATACCAAATGCAATATGAATCTCTTAGATGGTTCGATTATTGGCTGAAGAATGTGGATAACGGGGTTATGAATGAACCACCGATAAAGCTGTATGTGATGGGATCGAACACTTGGAAAGAAGCGAACGAATGGCCTCTTCCAGAGACAAAATGGACTCCCTTTTACCTTCACGAGAACCAGCTTCTGTCGGAGCATGAGTTTTGGCCGAATGAACCACATGATACTTTCGAGGATTCTCCATGGGGAAGGGGTAGTGTCTCTTATTATTCTCCTCCAATGGTTGAAAAAACCGAAGTAGTTGGACCGATC
>DAHVAI010000357.1 GCA_027314685.1 Nitrososphaerota archaeon
AAATGAACAAATGTCCTAGCTGCTTATTTTGGATATAGTTTGCAAAGGTTCACTTGACAACTTGCGAATCTTATGGGAAAGTCGTCGCGTTATAGTTGACTTTGTAGATTAGGACGGCCGTTATTAGACCTTGACCCGTTGTCGTCATACTAGACGATTCGAAGGCCAACTGGAACGGATTTGTGGTGTTACCGGCTGGATAGTTCATATGGAAAGTGTAGAGGTCAGTATAGCCCGCACCAATGCCACTCGCGCCGTTGGACTGAAGCGTTGAATTGTACGAAAAGACCGGACTAGCGCTGGGATTCGCAGGCTGGATGTAGGTCTGCTGGTCTTGGTAGGGTATGAGTTTTCCGAATGTTGAATTCGCCCAGAAGTAAGGAGTGGGTGTAAAGTCGTCTGGGTACATAAGTGCGCGTGGTCCAGATGTCTCTTGAAGGCAGCCGCAGGTCAGGTTCCCAATTCTGATGAACCATTGCTTCTTTGATTCGTCCCCACCGCCGGGCGATGGAAACGGTGCAGGCACCGTCAACATGTAGTAAGTCTGACTTGAACCAGACGGTTGGTACCGGTATCCTACCAAGAAAATCAGAACATATTGGGGACTGTGCAGCTCGTTTTTCATGACCTGAAGTGATTGTGGAACCGGATCCATCAAGGACTGCCCGATTAGGGAGATTTGGGTCTCATTGACCGTAGCATTATCAGCAAGCGTAGTTACGTTGCCCATGACAGCTGTCCAATACCCATAATCCCACCAAGCCATGATCGTCGTGTTCTGTCCCAGGGAATGCATCCAATTGAAAGCCTGGAGCCAATCCGTGGTTGTCGTAGTGAATGCAGTTCCCCCGTTTGCGAGGCTGACAGGTACGTTGGCGCTAGCCATCCAGCCCGAGCTTGTAAGTTGATACCCTGAACTGGAGTAATTTGCGTTTACCGGCAAGAACATCGGCATGGATACGAGTATAATCATCAAGACGGAGAATATCACCTTGACCTCGCTGCGAGTCTCGAAGACGCGCGTCTTCTTTCGCGTGATGGTGGAAAGGGTGGGCCTCAAGATCGCTTCCGATAGCTCAACCAATCCGATGGCACCCAATAGTGCAAGACCAATGGTCGAGTAAACCATCAACCTCGCAAATGATGAAGCGATGTAGACGCCGGTAAATCCAAGAATCAGTGCAAAGATTCCCTCCACGTTTTTGCGGCGCAGCGCTATGTAGGCGCCAAATCCGGCTAACAAGATTATTATTGCGTAATCGGCGAAGAATTGACTACCAGTGGGACTAGCTTGCTCTGCTACGGATGCTACCAGCGGGTTTGTATTCCTAAGCGTCGAATCAAGTACTGTGAGATATCTTCCGGACAGAGTCCCAATCAGACCGAATGAAGCTGCAAGCATACCAGCGAAGATGAAGAGAAGTAGAATCTTGATCAAGTTTCTCGTGTACGCTATAGGACTTCCGTACCTCTTGACCACGTATGCGAGAAACGCGAACAACCACGCGCCCATGAGACCGATCCCCTCTACATCCGTCAACAAAGATATTCCTGGTCGCGGTGTGATAGCCCCAATCAACAAGAGCAAAGTAATCGCAACCGCCCCGCCCTGCACTGTCTTCTGCAGATCGACCGTCTTAACGAACGGAGCGATCAAGAATAGGATTGCGAAAATTAGCGAGAAGAGATCTCCTCCGCCCCAGTCAATCATAGAGTATCCAAACATCAAACCAGCTATTCCGGCTCTGAATATCGTCCCTCTGAATGAGACCTTTGAGCTGTAAATCGTCAGGAAAAAGTAGGCCCCAATTGTGGACGCCAATAGAGAAAGCGGTTCTGATTTGAACCAGCCAAGGTTTCCTCTCTCAAGAATCGGGGGAGAAACTGCAAACACAAGTGCTGCAAAAATGCCTCCAGCGCTGTTTGTGAGCCTTTTGACAAGCGCGTACAACGAAATCGTAGTGAGCGATCCAGCCATGACCGGGAAGAACACAAGGTAGTTGTATAGTGAAGTGTTGATGTGCAAAACCGAGTTAATGAACAAGTACGTGATTGCTCCCGTCAATTCCAGTCCGACTTGACTTGTCGCGGCAACATTTCTTCCCCACGGATACCAAGTCCTGATATCGTGCCAATAGAAGTACCCCTGCTGGTCATGACAGAACTGCGAGAGATCTGAAGTTGGGCAGTTTGCCGGGTTATTGAATAACGCGTAGTACAACCCGTGCTGCTGTGCAAGCGTCACAACATGCAATGCAGCGTAATAGTCCCAATAAGGATCAAACTCGTTAAGATACCAACCATACAATGCGGGATAAAGCCTCATAATTAGAGCAATAACAAATATCAGCGACATCGCTAGGAAGATTATAGCAGACCTCCGAGACATTACGGGGCGATAGAAGATCGTCTTTACGGTCTTTACTGAATCTTTCAGAGTCATTTTGGCATTTTGGTTTTCAAACTAGTCTTTTATGGAAAATGGTACAATAATCTACGAAATGTCTGCAATGACAATTTCTCTGACGCAAAAGAAGAGAAGTTGGAAAGTGAATAATTCACAATGCACACTCGAGCATCATTATTTAGGGCCTTATTGGCAAGAAGTGCTCTGCGCATAATCTGGCAAAGAAAAAGCTCACTTTCTACAAGCAGCATTGATCAATCTTTCGCAGATTCTTCTATTCATCTCATCAATCTCGCAACTACGGTCACAAACGCGAATGAGCTTTGTTGCCGGAGCGCATTTTTGGGCTCCACGGTTCGACAGAGAAATTCTCACCAACCAGAAAATCTCAGTTCAAATGTCTCAGTATACTGAATTCGTTTTTATATTTCAAAAAAATCCGTGTGCTGTTCTACATGAGCGACTGGTTGGTAGCACCAGGGCCTGCGTCCTTGGACGTTGCAGCAAACCTCTCAGCGAAGCTCGGTGCAAAACTCCTGAAGGTTGAAGCAATTGACTTCCCCGACGGAGAGGCAAAGATTAGGATAGAAGATGAAGTGAGGAACAAGAAGGTGGTCATCGTACAGAGCACATACCCGCCAGTTGACAAGCACCTAGTCCAGTTGCTGGCAATGTCCCACAAGCTCAGCGAAGATGGAGCTGAAGTTTTTGCCGCAGTGCCTTACCTAGGTTATGCTAGACAGGACAAGGAGTTCATGAAGGGAGAAGTCATCACTTTGGCTGTGATGGCGCACCTTATGCGATCTGTAGGTATAAAGCGCATGGTCACCGTTGATATCCATAGCGTACAGGCGCTCGGCTTGTTCTCATTTCCTGTTTACAGCTGTTCTTCTATTCCACTTCTAGCGCAATACATAAGCTCGAACTTTGATCTCCACCACCCGATCTCTGTTTCGCCTGACTTTGGGAGCAGCACGAGGGTCGAGGCTTTTGCAGCGGTGCTAAAGTCTGAATTTTTGTCGTTTAAGAAAAAGCGAGACCGCAGGACTGGCGAGATTACAACCGAAGATCAGGAGATAAACCTCCTCGGACGCGATGCGGTCATCGTCGATGACATGATCTCAACTGGAGGTAGCGTTGTAAAGTGTGCGCAGCTGTTGAAAAAACACGGAGCTTCAAGAATCATCGCAACTTGCGCCCATCCTGTCCTTGTTGGAGGAGCTGCTGATAAGCTAAAGCTAGCGGGAGTCGACGAGATTGTTTCTACAAATACGATACCAAGCAAATTCAGCAAGGTGGATGTCTCACCGCTCTTCGGCAGTTACTTTGAAACACTCTGAACTTTCAAGTTAGTGCATTTCTTGGAAGGTTCGATCTTCGTCCTTTCCGGTGAGGAGCTGACTCTACCCTTTGCTGAAGTCTCTGCTCTTGTGAGAACATACTCTTCTGCAAGTTGCGAAAAGCTGTCTCGAAGAGTAGTTGTATCCAGTCTAACAGACAACGGAT
>DAHVAI010000362.1 GCA_027314685.1 Nitrososphaerota archaeon
ACAAGCCTTCGGCTGGAATCCTCATGGTAGCGTCGCCAGAGTGAACACCGGCTTTCTCCACATGTTCTAGAATTGCTCCAATAAGGACATTCTTGCCGTCGGAGACCGCGTCAACCTCGGCCTCCTTTGCATTTTGAATGAACTTGCTTACAACAACAGGATGATCAGGAGACACATCAGCAGCGTTTCTGAGAAAATTGTCGAGCTGTTTTGGAGAGTAAACGACTCGCATCGCGGCACCACTCAAGACATACGATGGGCGAAGAATCACCGGGTAGTTGTCCATTGCAAATTCCGCGACCTTCTCGTAAGATGTAACTTCAATCCACTTCGGTTGAGAAATGCCGATCTTGTCAAGAAGGTCTGAGAACTTTGCCCGATCTTCCGCTCTATCCAAGTTATCGCTGCTCGTTCCAAGAATTTTCGCGCCGCGCTTTGCCAGTTTAGGAATAAGATTGTTAGCTGTTTGTCCACCCACACAGCATACGACGCCCAATGGTCGCTCCATTTCGTAGATGTCCAGAACTCGCTCCATTGTCAACTCTTCAAAGTACAACCTGTTGCTCATGTCGTAATCTGTTGAAACTGTTTCAGGGTTGCAGTTGACAACTATTGCCTCAAAACCCCTCTTTTGCAAAGCCCAAACCATGTTCATCGTTCCCCAGTCGAACTCAACGGAACTGCCTATTCTGTAGCAACCTGCCCCAAGCACCATGACCTTCTTGCCGTTTTCACTGAAGCTGACATTGTGCTGGCGGCCGTCGTAAGTTGTATACAGGTAGTTGGTTTTGGCTGGCCATTCAGCAGCAAGACTATCAACCTGCTTTATGTAAGGGATGATGTTGTTTTGTGCTCTCAAGGTACGTATCGCATCTTCAGAAACGCCTAGTCTCTTTGCAAGCCATGAATCAGAGATGCCAAGCATCTTGGCATGCTTCAACTGATCGTGGTCAAGCGACTTTCCTGCCTGAGCCAATGATTTGAGTTCCTTGTCAAAATCAACGATATTCTTAATCTTCGAGATGAACCATTTGTCCATCCACGTCAACCTGTTTATCTCGTCGATTCCAAAGTTGGATGCGAGTGCTTCCGCGATATTAAAATAAATCTCGTCGGTGGGATGGACTAGCGCGTTCTCTATGAGCTCGACCTGACCTAGTGGCTTGTAGTCAAGGATACCGTCTTTTCCTATGTCAATCATCCTGATTGCTTTCTGGATGGCCTCTTCAAATGAACGCCCTATCGCCATTACCTCGCCAACCGATTTCATCTGACTTCCTAATTCGCGTCTGATGCGATCAAACTTTCTAAAATCAAAACGTGGCATCTTCACCACTACGTAGTCCAAGGCGGGCTCAAAACATGCAGAAGTGATCCCAGTCACCTTGTTTTTGAGTTCAGTCAGACAGTATCCGAGCGCGATCTTTGCAGCAATGTACGCAATTGGATACCCAGTCGCCTTTGAGGCAAGCGCAGAGGATCTTGACAGCCTTGCGTTAATTTCGATTGAATAATACTTACTTGTCCCGGTGTCTAGTGCGAACTGAATGTTACACTCGCCAACAATACCGACGGCTCTTGCCGCGCGGATTGCAATTTCTCTGAGGAAATGGTATTCGGAGTTGTTTATCGTTTGAGATGGCGCAACTACAGTGTTGTCTCCAGTGTGTACTCGCATAGCAAGTGTATTCTCCATGTTGCACACAATCAAACAATTGTCAGCAGCATCCCGCATAACCTCATATTCGATTTGCTTCCAAGATCCGACGTATTCTTCGATCAGAACTTGGTGAACGATGCTATTGGCGAGTCCTTTTTCAACGATAACATCGAGTTCGTATTCATTGAAGGCAACACCGCCACCTCTTCCTCCGAGAGTGAAGGCAACACGAACAATAACCGGATAACCAATCTCAGTTGCAACTCGCTGGGCTTCGTCTAGCGAGTAAACCGCTTTGCTCGTGGGGCAAGCTACATCGTTTTGAAGCATGGTCGTCTTGAACAAATCTCTGTCTTCAGTCAGCTCAATTCCACGGACCGGCGTTCCAAGAACTCGCACGTTGTTGTTCTTCAAGATGCCTCTCTTCTCAAGTTCTATTCCGCAATTTAGAGCAGTTTGCCCTCCAAAACTCAGCAAAATTGAATCAGGATGCTCCTGCTTTATCACCTGTTCGACATAGTCAGCTGTGACCGGAAGGAAGTAGACCTTGTCCGCCATTCTAGTGTCTGTCTGAATTGTC
>DAHVAI010000366.1 GCA_027314685.1 Nitrososphaerota archaeon
TAAACGCTATCGGAATAAGTTTGGCTAGCATTGGCGTCGCGATCGCGATCGTTGCAGGCGGCGTTTCGTTAGTAGCGTTGCGAAGGCACTACTAGAACGCACTTTATGGAATGTATTGTGAGATGTTACTGATCGACTAAATTTGCTGATTGCGAAGATGCGCGAGATATAGATGAGTTGCGTACAAATCCTGGCTAAGATTTGCAGCTGCCTGGCAATCACCGCACACTTCCATGAGGTCTTTCAGGTCTCCCCAAACATCATTGGCCGACGATTCCTCTGACGATGACATACTCCATTCAGAATGTCAAGGCGCTATGAAACCCATTCTTTCACAAACAACAACTTATCTGGGAAATATGGTGGAATAGCTTTACAAATATGAACACACGGATACTAGCATTTCTCGCACGAAATAGCAGGAAAGGCAGATATTTTACCCACCCCGCATTCAAAACATAGATCTTGGGATGCTCTCGGAAGCTGACAAGCGGTTACTGAGACTTCTAATCGATTCCGAAGGAAGAATACCTTCGCATGAATTATCGCTTCAGCTCGGGATTCCACTGAGCACCGTCCAGAGGAGGCGCAAGAAGTTGGAAGATACTTATCTTGTGAAGACCTACTCTTTAGATCCGTTGAAATTAGGATATAGGCGGATAGACCTGCTAATTGCCACAGGCGGAGGCGCTTCTATCTCTGTCGGGAAAGAGTTATTGAGAAGCGACAAGGTTCTGTCAGTCGAAAGAACGATCGGAGAGCACACTATTGATTTGAGAGTTGAAGCACTCTTAAAGGAAAACGCGGAGTTACTTGATCTCCTCGAGGAAGTAGAAGCCATGAAGGGAGTCAGGGACGTAATCTGGACCGAAGTAATTGCAACAATTGGGAGGAAGAGTCCTCCAAACCACGTCGCCCGTTTCCTTTCTGGTCAGAAGTAACCAGAGAACTAGTCGTATTCTAGAAAAATCGCGGCTCGACGCGATTGGGAGGCATTTCTCACAGATTGACCATTATCACCATTTTTGTGCAACAAAGTGAATGGAAAGATTGTA
>DAHVAI010000367.1 GCA_027314685.1 Nitrososphaerota archaeon
GGGAGTGAAAGTGGTTTTTGGTCTTCCAGGCGACGGTATAAACGGAATGATGGAGGCGCTTCGCAAAAGAAGTGACAAGATCAAGTTTGTCCTCGTCCGCCACGAAGAAGGAGCCGCGTTCTCAGCGGTTGGCTATGCAAAGTTCACCGGCCAGCTCGGAGTGTGTCTTGCAACTTCGGGGCCTGGTGGGATCCATCTACTAAACGGATTGTATGACGCGCACATGGATAATGTCCCAGTGCTTGCGATAACTGGAAGGACATATTCTGACCTGATGGGCTCGGGATACCAGCAAGATGTTGATTTGCTCACGCCTTTTTCTTACGTGGCCCGCTTCAATCAGGTAATCATGAATGCCTCTCATGCCGAAATGGCGGTAGATCTTGCGTGCAAGACCGCTATCGGAAACAAAGGCGTAGCACACATCTCGATTCCAATAGACGTCCAGGAGCAGGAATTGTCAAAGGACCAGGTCAGCGAACACAAGGTCTGGAATAACACGTCAGACATTTTGCCAGCTCCCACGGTCCCTGAATCGTCAGCTCTCAAAAAGGCGGCGTCATTGCTCAATCAAGGAAAAAGAATTGTGATATTTGTCGGCGCGGGCGCTTTGGGTGCCGGAGAAGAAGTTCTTGCCGTTGCAAAGAAGCTCAATGCCCCTATTGTCAAATCACTGCTGGGTAAGGGAGTAATACCTGACGAGAATCCGCAGACGCTAGGCGGAATCGGGTTACTCGGCACCTCTGCTTCAGAAGAGGCAATGGAAAAGGCTGACACGCTGTTCATGGTGGGAACATCATTTCCGTTCAGTGACTTTTTGCCAGAGCCTGGTCAGGCAAGAGCAGTTCAAATCGACATAAGGGCGGATAAGATCGGAATCCGCTATCCCGTTGATGTTGGATTAGTAGGATATTCCAAGGCTACACTTCAAGCGCTCGTTCCATTGTTAGAGCAGAAAAACGACTCTTCATTTCTGGAAGACATGCAGAAGAAGATGAAGGATTGGTGGAGTCTAATGAAAAACAGGGGATCGAGGACTGATTTCCCTCTAAAACCTCAGGTAGTTCCATGGACTCTGTCAGATCTCATGTCCGATGATGCGATAATTTGCTCAGACAGCGGGACAGTCACAACGTGGGCAGCGCGGTACATCAAAATACGCAACGAACAGAAATTCTCGCTTTCTGGCACGCTAGCTTCCATGGCAAATGGAGTCTCCTATGCGATAGGCGCACAAACGGCGTTTCCTGATAGGCAGGTCGTCGCATTCGTGGGAGATGGAGCTTTTGCAATGCTAATGTGTGAGTTTTCGACAGCAGTGAAATACAATCTACCGATCAAGGTCGTTGTCGTCAAGAATGGAGCTCTCGGAATGATTCGCTGGGAGCAGATCGGATTTCTTGGACACCCAGAGTATGGAGTGAAGTTCCAAGACATCGATTTCGCCAAATTCGCCGAAGCCTGTGGTGGAGTCGGCTACAAGGTCGAAAAGTTTGAGGAAGTCAAACCTACTCTTTCAAAGGCGCTTTTGGAGAAGAAACCGACGATAGTTGAGGTCGTAGTAGATCCAAACGAACCGCCCTACCCTGCGAGACTAGAGCTAAAACAGGTCGAGAATTTCGTCAAAGCTCTGATCAAAGGAGAGCCGGACAAGAAGAAGATCGCGCTGACGCTGTACCGTGACAAGATCAGAGAGCTGTAAGGCAGATTCCCTTGATTATACGATCGGGGTCAAGTGAGGCCGAGATACTCCAAAAAGGTGCATACCTCAAGACACTCTCGCTCGTCGGAATTGACATCTTAAAACCCAGTCCTGACGAGATTCCTACGCATGGAGGATGCGCAGTCCTCCTCCCGTACGCAGGGAGAGTAAAGAACGGTGAGTACACTTACGAAGGAAAGCGCTACTACCTACCAAAGAATAGCGAAGGAAACGCGATTCATGGATTCCTAAAGGATGTTGAGCTAAAAGTCGTCAGGAAGGAAACATCGGCCATCGAACTTGCTACGTCTTTAGCAAATGCTGGTTATCCCACAAGGCTCGAGGTGAAAATTCGGTACGAAATTTCCAGCACGAAACTTTCCGTTGACTGCAGGACAACAAACGGAGGAAAGAATACAGCACCACTCTCTATAGGATTTCACCCCTACTACCTTGGAAAAGTGTGGGAGTTGGATCACGATTGTAGGGTAGAAAAACTCGAAATGAAAAACATGTATTTTCCAGACAAAAAAACACTACCGTTTGATTTTAACGGGAACAAATTCGACAAGAGCCATAATTTCGACGACTGCTTTCATCTTCCTTGCAACTCGCGTCTCAAGACTGATCTTTTCAACTTGGAAATTTGCAAGAAGAATATGCCGTACACAGTTGTTTTCAACGGCAAATGGGCTGAAAACAGATCGGTAGCAGTCGAGCCATACACTTCTGCTCCTGATGCGTTCAACAATGGACTGGGGTTAATTCATCTCTCAAGCTGCGAGTCGTTTGAGTGTGGATTTGAAATTGGACTCGCGAACTAGGTCTTCTCTGCCTCAGTATTCTTGGCGGATTCTTGGAGCTTTGTCTCTGTTCCTTGCACCGCCTCCTCCACGGATCTCGACATTGAATGTCTCCTTAGAATGCTCATTACGTTGCTCGTACCCAGCGTTTTCACTGATGAGAACAGCTCATTTGCCCTTGATCTTGCCAAAGCCGTAGCATCGACCTTGGTGTTGATCTCCGAGAGAACTTCGGTGAGCTCATCCCTGTCTTTTTCGAGCTGATCTGCAAACTCGCCTTCCGATATCTTGCCCTCCTCGTATAATTTCTGTAGAGCTTCTATTGAAGAACGCGCCTCTGCAAGCCTTATGTTAAGTTGCTCGTGCTCTCGTTCCTGATCCTGGTGGAAGACGCGTTTTGCGTATCTGGAAAGCACTCCCGCCTGCAACGTGATGCTGATCAGCGCGACACCGAAAACCATCGTGTTGATATCATTCACGTCACCTAAAGTCATATACGTAGAAGCTGTGATCGAGGCAGCGAGCGCGATGGAGAGTGCGCCTCTAACTCCTCCCATCATCGCCATGTTCCTCCAGGCCATGGGAATCTTCTCCTTTCCGAAACGATTGAAAAATGCCAGTATAGGATAAACTGACGCAGCCCTTGCCGCGGTAACAGAGAGATAGGCAATTGGTATCAGAAGTATCAGAAACAGGGTTTCCTTAGAATTCACAAACAAGCTGACTCGGAACCCGATGAATAAGAACGCAATTGTATTGCCAAAAAATGCCGCGATCTCCCAGAACAAGCTAACGAATTCTCTAGTTGTCGCGCCCATCGCCGACTTTAACGTCAAGTTTCCGAAATACAGCCCAACGACGGCGACAGCGACTAGCCCAGAGAAATTGAAACTAGTAGCCACCGCATAAGAGCCGTATACGGCCGACATGGTTAGGACTACAGCCGAGATCCTGTTTGAAGCTGCACTGATCAAAATTTCTGCTACAAAGGCAACAGCGAATCCAATGGCTAGACCTCCACCAAACGTCAAGGCGAAGCTGAGAATCGTGCTCGTAAGATGAAAGGCAGGAACAGAGATCGTAGCCACTACGACTGAGAACACCACGATTCCAGTTGCATCATTGAAAGCAGCTTCGGTATCAAGGAGAGCAGCTAATCTCGTTGGAACTTTGATCCTTCTGAATATCTCC
>DAHVAI010000376.1 GCA_027314685.1 Nitrososphaerota archaeon
AGACAACATTGTTTAGGACACTTGCAGGAATTCTCAAGCCGTTCTCAGGCAAGGCCGAGATTAATGGGATGCCAAGTGAGTCTCAGAGTGCAAGAGAACAACTGGATTATCTAACGCACATCGATGGAATCCCTGATGGTATGAAAGTCATAGACGCCATCAGATTCTATGCTGATGTAGAAAACGCAAACGATGAAGACGTGACAAATGTCGTAGAACTCCTTCAGCTCGAAGAGTTACAGCTGAAATACTACTCGCAGCTCAGCCAGGGTCAGAGAAAGAGAGTATCAGTAGCCCGAGTATTCCTGAAACAAAAGAGCGTGTACTTGCTGGATGAACCAACAAGTAACCTCGACCCCAAGGTGGCAAAGGAAATCAGAGAGCTAGTCCTAAAGTTGAGCCAAGATAAGATAGTTCTCTATTCATCGCACAATCTCTACGAAGCACGCGAAATTGGAAATCAAGTGCTTGCGATTAGTGGAGGAAAACTTGCTATGTTTGGAAGAATTGATGAGATAAAGACTGAAAAATACGTAGTTGGAATAAGGGCGTTTGACGCAGAAAGTATCCTTGACGAAAACAAGAAGGAAGGCGATTACTATATTTTTGAATTGCAAAAGCCCGAAGAGGTTCCTAAACTCATCGCGGAGCTTGCGGCAAAAGGAGTTAAGATACGCGAAGTCAAGGAAATGCAGAACCCATTAGAAGAGCTTTTCAAGTGAAGTTCCACTATAGCCGGTGATAACAATGGCAGAAATCATTGTTTGTCCTAAATGTGGTGAGGAGTTTAACAAGCCGCGCTTCCAGCAAAAAAGGCATGGATTTGGGATTGGTCTTATTAGCCTTGCAGGGGCTGGTGACTACGAGTGTCCGAAGTGTCGATACAAGGGAAAAGCCACAGAATTCGCGTCGCCCGAGCCAAAGTAGACTCCAATTGCGGACTTCAAAGTCACTCATTTTCCAGTTTCCTTCACTCTTCGAAAATTCCGGTATAATGTAAGGTCATATGCGATCTTCAGAACTCCACATATGTAGAACGGTATCGAGAGCGAAACGAATTGCATGAAGAGCCCCGTAACTGACGGACTGACAGCTGTGGCAGAGTTGCTAGCGATGTTAGATACTCCCGCTGCAACCGTCCGTTCAGATGGCTGTACAACAGAAACTATGTATGACTGTCTTGCAGGCACATCCATAAGTGACAATGGTTGTCTGATAACGTAGAAAACAAGACTCAAAGCGAATGTTGGCGCGAGAGGTACAAGCATCAGAAAGATGCTTGAAGGAAGATGCGTAAAGACCATGGTGTTAATTGCACCGATTCTGTCAGCTAGCTTTCCAGATACTATGAACGCTCCTGCTGAAAGAATTCCCGTCAAAAAGAAAACGAGTGAAAGTTCGCTTATGCCAACATGATACTTTGTATAGAACCAGAATGATACTATTGACTGCAGGACAAATCCACCCGCGAAAGAATCCACACCAATTAGGAGGGCGAGTTTAGTGATTATTGAACGCGATTCGGGAGACAATCGGGAAGTATTTGTTTGCTCGCGTCCGGTCTTTTCTGCCTCAATATCTTCTGAAAGTGTAGTGTAGATCAAAGACGTCACCAAAGCTACTGCCGCGTATGAAAGAAATAATGGCCTATAGTTCCCCAATATTCCTGAGCCAAGATGCAGACTCAAAATGACAGGAATCCCGCTGAAGAGGGCTCCGCTTGCCGCGCCCAGTCTTCCAGTAAGGTTGTATATTGCAAACATCGAATTTCTTCTCTCCTTAGAACAGGTTTGGGGAAGTGCTGCTTGCTCAATGCTTTGAAATGATCCAACATCACCTCCCGAAGCGCTCAGGGCACCTATCAATGACGCGACCACTAGCAATGTAAGATTAGTAGTTGCCGCGTACATGAGCCCAGACATTGCCATGAGCACAGATAGGAGCGCGAGATATCGACGGCGACCCATGCGATCTGCGTAAAGACTGCCAAAAACAGTGAATAACGCGCCACTAACCATGATGATTGAGAAGATTGCGCCGTCAAGAAGAACATTAAGCCCAATTGAATTTAGATAAATGAACAGTATCACGCTCACGAAACCAAAGCCAAATGCTCTGATACCCTTGGCAAGAAGGATTGATTTACCATCCCTGCTAAGCCATGATCCAAAAGTTGTGACACTTGCAGGTTTCATTCGAGTCACTGACTTCGGATTTTCTTACTGTTATAAGAACGATCATGGATTGTAAGAGACTTAGAGGCACTGGCAAGCGAGGCTAGAATATGCTTAACTAGTGTCAGAGTCACGCGACTCGAGTTGCAGTGAAGAGAGTAACTATTACGTTAGTTGCAATCATTATACTTCTAGTGGGAGCAGCGTCGGCAATCTACGTAGATTTTTCAAGTTCTACGACAACAAGCTCGACCACAACCGCGTTTTCGACAGCAAGTAGTTACAAGGTCAGCATAACTGACAGCATGGCCCTTCCAAGCGTCGCTGACCGCTTTGACCACATGACCCTTGACATTCCAGATCAGCTCGTGTTCATAGCAGCGCATGGAAACGACTCCGTGTATGTTGCAAGTCTGATTACAGAGGGAGTGATCCATGTGATTACCGGCTTGAACGAACCCCAAGGAGTGTATTACGATCAACAAAACGACCAACTATACGTGAGCAATGGAGGAGACGGAACGCTAGACATATTCGACGTCGCAAACTATCATTTGATTAAGACACTGAACTTTTCCGGTGATGCTGATAACATCAGGTTCGATCAGACAACAGGTCTGCTCTATGTGGGATATGGAGAGGAAAACCATAGCGGCATAGGTATCATCAACACTACAACGAATTTGGTTGTTGGCAACATAGCTCTAAACGGTCATCCCGAAGCTTTCTCGGTTGAAGAAAACGGCGCGTCAATTTTTGTCAACGTTCCCACGGCGAATGCAATCGAAGTGTTTGGCAAGAACAACCTGTCCCTGATAACCAGCTGGCCATTATCGAACGCTACTGAAAATTTCCCAATGGCCCTGGATGAGAGAGACAATATTCTCTTCGTTGGCTTTGGATTCCCACCTGTACTGGGTGTATTCAATGATGAAACCGGATCCCTGATTTCGATGACAAACATTTCCAGCGCTGCTGATGACATGTATTTCGACCCTGTGGCAAACCTGTTGCTGGTTACCTGCAGTGTCGGATTTCTCGATGTTTTTACGCAAATAACCACCAGTTCGTACCACCTTCTCGATGCATTGCCCACTGCTCCGTTAGCAAGAACTTCCCTATTTTACCCAGAACAGCATGAATTATTTATTGCAGTACCTCAGCACAATGGCCTGTCAGCACAGTTGTTGACATACACAATATCTCCGATAGCATCTAGATAGGATGTCTCTGTTTGGGAAATAATACCTAAGACAAACAAAGCTAATATCGTCTCGGAAAAGAATTGAAACCCACAATTACCGCCATCACTGTAGCCGTAAAGTGAATTATTTGGAACTCAAGATAGATCATGAAATAGGCAAGATATGCAGCTTCATTAGAATGAAAGTCTCGGCCGCGAGAGCCAAAGGCGTCGTGTTGGGCATTAGCGGCGGAGTCGACAGTGCCGTGACCGCTGCTCTTTGCAAAAAGGCTCTGGGGGCGAATAGAGTCACCGGAGTCTTGATGTTTGAACAGAATCTGCGCAATGCTCAAGATCGTAATGATGCGATTTCGCTCGCAAATAAGCTCAGAATTAGAACTATGGAGTTGGATGTGACGCCGATCATCCGCGCTATTTCAACCAATTTGATTTCAAGCGGATTGAATTTATCTAGGTTAACTCTTGCGAATATCAAAGCCAGAACAAGGATGATATCTCTCTATGCAATAGCCAACGAGCGAAAACTACTTGTTGCTGGTACCGGTGATCGATCAGAAATATTAGTGGGATATTTCACCAAATACGGCGACGGTGGCGTTGACTTAATCCCGATTGGGCATCTGTTCAAGACTGAGGTGCGCATGTTGGGTAGCAGGCTACGTTTACCAAATGAAATCATCACAAAACCTTCGAGTCCGAACTTATGGCCTGGTCAAAGAGCTTCTGAAGAGCTTCCAGCCGATTACGATGTGCTAGACAGGGTACTCGCTCTCTTATACGATAAACATGCTAGTAATAGTCAGATCCACAGAATGACCGGTGCCACCGCGTCGCTAGTAAATGAGATTGTTAGGCTGCACGAAAATAGCGCTCACAAACGTGCGGCACCTCCAAGTCCCAAAGTAGGATGAGCAGGGATTGAAATCGATTGAAGTGTTACCAGTAACAGGTCTCGATGAGGTCAAGAAAGGCGATGATGTCGGACAGTTAATACTCACGGCCTGCAAACGATCTGGCCTTGTACTAAAAACAGGCGACGTCATTGTTGTCACCCACAAGATTGTGTCGAAATCCGAAGGGCGCGTCGTTGATTTAGCATCTGTAACTCCAAGCAGGTTTGCGATAAAGGCATCAAGAGAGCTACTAAAAGATCCTGCGCAAGTCGAAGTAATACTTTCCGAATCTAGACGAATAGTGAAAATGGTAAGAGGCCTAATAATCTCTGAAGGAGTGAATGGGTTTGTGTGCGCAAATGCAGGTGTAGATCAATCAAACATCGACGTTGGAAGAGTTGTGCTGTTGCCCAAGCGCCCTGATGAATCTGCCAGCAAAATACGATCAACTATCTCAAAAGGTACTAGGAAGACTGTCGCGGTGATAATTTCAGATACCTTCGGCAGGCCTTGGCGAGAAGGACAGGTAGATGTTGCAATCGGAATATCAGGCATAGACCCATTTGACGATTATCGCGGAAAGAAAGATCAGTATGGATACAATCTCAAAGCGAGCGTGATATGTACGGCAGATGAGATCGCCTCTGCCGCAGAGCTTTGCATGAGAAAACTGGATAGGATTCCCGTCGCAATAGTAAGAGGAGTGGCCTACAAATCAGCTAATACAAGAGCAAGAGCGATTGCAAGAAAACCGTCAAGAGACCTGTTTCGGTAGGTTTCTCTTTTGAAGCGCTTGGGAATGATCTGCGGCGGTTCAGGCTCTTCGAAATTCGCCAGTGCGTTCGCGCAATACATGAGTACCGATTCCACTTACGATCTTGGTTTCATCAGCAACGTCGCTGACAACTATTGGTATCATGGACTATACGTCTGCCCTGATGTTGACATAATCATGCATGCCCTCTCAGGCCAATTGAACAGTTCGAAAGGTTGGGGAATAAATTCTGATAATTATGAAAACCTAGAAGTTTTCTCCACGCTATCGACTCTAAGAGAATGGTTCAGTCTCGGAAGCCTTGATTCTGCTTATTGTCAGAGACGGACGGAGTTAATCAGACACGGCTGGCGTCTCTCATCGATCACAAAGATGTTTTGCGAGAGGCTAGATATCAGGTGGCCAATCATTCCAGCAACCGATGATGAAATGACAACTTTTGTA
>DAHVAI010000260.1 GCA_027314685.1 Nitrososphaerota archaeon
TTTGTTCATCATTGTCTTCTCTCGGGCATCCCTGGATTTCATGTATCCGTATGCCAAGTAGATACCAAGGAGCATGCACCCAGCGAAAATTGTAGTAACAAGCACGTGCGAAACCTCTGCAAAAGTTGAAGGCGTGGTAAAGGCTGTCCAGGGGTTCACATCAGTTACAGTTCCTAACTGCATGAATGCTGTAATGTTGAAACCATTAGGGGTGTTCATCCACGCATTCACCATCGTGATAAATATCGCCGAGGCAAGTGCGCCACCTGCGATAATTACGGAAAGAAACCAGTGTGCGTACCTGCTCCTGAAAGAATCCTCGTGATAGACGTACAAGACTAGCGCTATGGTCTCCAAGAAGAAAGCGAATATCTCTGCGTAAAATAGGGCGATCGCACCGCTTTCGGACACCAAAGTCATGAATCCCGGAAAAAGAATTGTCAATTCCACAGCCATTACGATGCCGCTGGCAGTTCCAACCCCAAATGAAATTGTAAATACCTTGGTTAACCTCTTCGCGAGATCTGAATAGTAATTGTCGTTTCGCCTAATCGCAAGAAGCTCGGCAATTGAAATTATGACGATTAGGGCTATGCTAGCGGTAACAAGAATGATGTGGGATGCGATTGTGAAGGCAAATAGGAATCTGTCGAAATTGACCATCGACGTCTGGGCCGTTGCGTTACTTCCAGCATCTAGAGGAAGGCCGAATAAAGGAACCAAAAAGCTCTTCCCAAGTCAGATTGAGTTTTCGTTCTTAAAAGTTGATCTGAGCTAACGAAATGGACTACCGTACTATTCAGATCTCCGATTGACCTAAATCAATTTTCAAACTGAAGGATTGCTTGGACTTTCTTAAGGGGTGCATTGAGCTTTTTCTTTTTGTCAAATACGAACGCAATTACAGGAGCTGCACCTATCTCACTGGAGCGGCTGCCGAATACTTTGTATCCAAGAAGGGGCGCTCAGTGAGAATAAACTTCCTGAGCCTAGAGAAATTTGTGGCGAACGAATCTATTGACTACAAGACTCTCTTCGGCAGCGGCATCAACATAGCTACATCGTGAAATCTCTGAGCAGCTCTGTCAAGCAGTTTTCCGGGAAAAAGACTTCTTCTGATTACATCATTCATAGTTACAACTCAGCTATGTAGCCTTGGCCCTGAGCCGATGACACCAAACTGCTTGCGTGCTCAGAAAGTATCCTTACCATTGCGTAATTTCTTTCCCATGTACGTGTGAATGTCTTTATCTTCCTTTTTTTTCTCCGTGTTGACTCTTTCTCCTGCCTTTCTATATGCTTGGCCCAACTTGCGCCGTGTTTCACGGTTGTTATCTAACGCTTTGCCGATCTTTTCCTCAACTTTGGCATGTCCTCTTCTTTTCTTGTCTTCAATTCTTGCATATGACATTGGCATTTACTCCTATTCAAATGGTGAAAAGTCGAATGAAACTTCATCTGCCAAAGAGTGCCCAGGAAGTAGGGCAAAATCCTTTACTGGCCTTCGCAATCGACTAAAGACTTGAAAAATCGTTCTTTGGTTGACCAAACGTTCCAATAATTTGCTCGCTGTGAATTGGATTGGCAACTCTGGATACTCCAAGCGAGTTAACAGCCCAGATGGCGATCGTCAATTTCGATGGCATCATTCTTGTTACCGCTAGCACGGATATAATATTCCGCCTCCGTTTCGTGTCGACTTTGGCGAAATGTTGTGGTTTGTGCCAATATTTTGGCATGAATTGAGCATCTCTCTTTCATATCACGTTATCTCGATCCACTTATAACAAGAGTGTAGTGTGCTCGTGACAGAAACAATTCAGTCGTCAACTTCGACTGCACTTCAATATCGTCAGTGCTTCGGATGTGAAAGACATCCATTATATCTTGAGATACCTCCTGTTACATTACATCGCGGTCAAGAATGCTTGATCTGCAGCAACAATGGAGGTATATTCGAGCTTGATCATTCCTGTCGCGATATTCGACTCTTGGTATACGAGCGAGGCGTTGAAAACCATGATCAAGGACCTCGGAATCAAGGATTACGTCACAGAGGAGAAGAGCCGCCCGTGTCATCCCATCAGACGACAGCAAGACTGAGATGAACCTCTCCGAGTTTGAAAAGACGATCTCAAGAGACAAATTCAGTCCAGTCGAGATATACGCTTCGATCCTTGGAAAGAAGGAGACGTTCTACGCATTCTGTACTACTGTGCGGATGAAACACCGCGGTGATGTGAAGGTGAAGGTTAATCTGCTGAAATTAGTTCTTCAGGAACTCTAACAGCGCGGTGTTCACTTCGTCCGAGTGCGTCCATGTTATGCAGTGCGGCCCATCCTTTATCACGACAAGACGGGCTCCCTTGACAAGCTTTGCAGTCCGCGCCCCTGAAGCCGAAAGCGGAAGTATTCGGTCAGCATCTCCATGAATTACAAGTGTGGGCACGTCAATGCGTGATATGTCCTTGCGAAAATCCTCGTGCCAGGTCGGAACACATGCTAAACAGGCCGTAGCTGACGCGCTCGTTGCCACGTTCCAGCTAGATTGGACTGCCTGTTCGCTGACGCGCTTACCAAGCAGGAGGTCGGTGTTATAGAAATCCTTGAAGAAACCAGTAAAGAATGCGTAACGGTCAGCGGCTACGGCCTTTTGGATCCCGTCAAAGACGCTCGCGTCCACGCCCTCGGGGTTGTCTTGCGTCTTGAGGAGGTACGGAGGGACAGATGAAATGAAAATTGCCTTGCTTAAATCCTTTGACCAGTTCCTACCAATATAGCGCGCTACTTCCCCGCCGCCCATCGAGAAACCGACCAGTGCGTAATTTCGCAGTCCGAGATGGCCGACGAGTTTGTGCAGGTCCTCGGCGAAAGTATCATAGTTATAGCCTGTCGTCGGCTTGCTCGACTGACCGAAGCCTCTTCGGTCATAGGTAATGACACGGAAACCAGCTTCGAGCAGGGCAGAAGTCTGCTTCTCCCAAGAAGCTCCGCTCAGCGGATATCCATGTATCAGGATAACGGGCTTGCCCACGCCGTGATCCTCATAATAGAGATCAATACTGCCAGTGTTTTCTTTCCCGACATTTACGAAAGGCATTCGAACAGCTTCATGCGGATTTCAATTATTAAAGACTACTCGGAACGTAACTCCAATTTTTCTCGGGACGTCCGGTGAATCCGAAGGTTCTGTGGCGTTTGAAATCCGTATCTTTCGTTTGAGAGGTTTCTCACAGAAAGCAGCCCAAGACTTTATCCAAGTAATTGTCTATACTACCTGGAGCAAATGGTTTACCGTCAGCATTGGTGGATTTTAGGAGGCCTTGAACAAAGTCCTGTGTGAGATCAGCCCTCTCCTTTTCAGATAACTGTACGAATTGCTTTGGTGTTTTCTCAATTCTTTCACAAAGGCGACCATCTACGCGTAAGGCGACTTCCCCCCCTAAATGATAGACTGATCATCATGTCATCGCTTTACGCCCGGATCCTCTAATAGGTAGTCAATTTTCAACGACGATTGCTCGTCAAAATATATACGAAGTCGTCGTCAACAAACGATTTCCATCCTTATCCCGTTTAGCGTAAGGAGGGATTCACGTTTCCGCAAACAGTGAAGCTGACGGTTGACGCATGAGTTGAACTGAAAAGATAGCCTGCCGGGGCCGTAATCGTGATTTGGCAATTAGTATTCGTATTCACATTATTGGTCGTGCCATCATCTGGCTCGCTACTCCGACTAACCGTTGCAGGACAGGTCGACGGCTGACCCGCTAAGGAGAAGCTGGGATAGGAGTATGACCTTTCCCTAATGGCGTATAGGCCAGCTGGAGTGGCTGAACCGTAGCAGAATACGCACCCATGCTCTCTGTGATTCCTTCCGAGAGCTGCTGACCCTGATTTGTTCCGCCTGTCACGTAGGAGGTGCCCAAGCTGGAACTAAAGGGGCCATCAGATAGGCTCGTGCCGTCATTCCCTGTGTACGATGGCGCAACGCTATTTGAAAACCGCCCATCAGAAAGTTGCTACCCATTTGCTCCGTCCGATCCTGATTGTCCGTAGGCGAGGGCAACGCTCACCACCACCGTTTCGCTGATCAGAATTTCATTGGAAGGCATCGCATCGTTATGCGGTGCAATTCTATCTCCCAGGAAATAGGTTGTGATCGTGGAGTTTGAGTAAGTTGAGCCGACCATGCCAAAGCCGATGTAAGAATTGGCATTGGACACTCCGCTAAATGTCGAGGAAAGGGCTGTGACGTAACCGTCATGCAGGTATTCCTTTCCTGTCGCGGGCCATGAGCCGCTGACCATGTTTGACAACGTGTTGCTTCCGCCACTTGTGCGACTTGCAATAGGATCCTTCGCAGCAATTGTTGGCTTCGCGAGTGTTTGTTCTAACTGTCTCCGGTTTGCGATAAGGAAAAAGAACCACTTGCATCCAAAAATAGGATAAATTTTCAATTTTAGATCAATGTATACAATTCGCTCAATTGATCAAGAGAACACCCAAAGGATATTCCCCAAGCTTACGAAGAGGAATTGAAAAATTATGGATCTTCGGTTAGAGACGGTCATTGCATCCGTTGCCTAGCCCAGCTTTTCTATCGAGCTCAGCAGTGACTTCGTATCGACAGCTCTGTTGTATAGAGACAAGGCACCTTTATCCATCAAGACTTCTTTGAGAGTTTCCACTACCATATCGGCAATCCTGTGGCTGGACGATACACGCTTCATTTGCCGAAAATCGATTTCGTCTCTCAAGATTGCACTACCATCCTTGTCATCAAGCAAAGCGATTATGTCAGAACCATCTTTGATGACCTTAGCTCTCAACCACTAGAGCCTGGAGGGATTCATACTTGCACCCTTGGAATGAATGTCATAGGTTCTGTCTCTTCTCGCTTTCACCTTGAACAATGTCAAAAGTGCCTTATTCGGAACATAGCAAATACAGTCTCTTCTTATAGCAACCTCCTTTCGATGTTCTTCCCGACCGCATAAAGAGTAGGGCAAACGCTTTGTTTCGTCTTCATGAAATGAACTGGCACCACTCTGTTCGTAGCTGCAGGCATCGATCTCCATGTCGCCGATTTTCTTTTTGCCTTTGTATATCGGCTTGCTCGCGACGACTTCGATTCCCAATGGGTCATTTTGGCCGATTGTATAACCGTGCGATCTTTCATACCTCTCTATTACATCGTAGAAGGAACCCCCGAAATTCGGCCCAACGACGTCTATGTCGACTGAACCGTAGTACGGGTTGTATAAGTAGACTGCCCAACCTCCAATGATTGTCGGCGCGCCAAAGTGCCGATAATACCGGAGGAAGCTAAGCAGTTCTTTGTACGATCCTCTTACTAGAGGCGATTGATGCCTTCTCGCTCTTGTTTTTTCTGCCGCCAACTTGGGTCAAGCCCTCGTAAAGCTTCATGGCGCCATCGCGTCCTGCTCCTCCGATACAGAAGAGGTCGATTACGACTTGGATGGGTTCGACTAACATTAGATCACGTGTCAGCCCAGCTTTTCGAAGTATTAGCTCAGAATCTGGTCTGAGTACCTGAACAGTCACGTCGCCTCGTCCTCCGGCAATACTCTTCTCCATCTCGTCCGGTCTGTTGGAATAAACATGCACACTTGGATACGTGATGTAGTATTCGATGTATTTTGAAAGAGCTGAAAAGCAAGTGAACGCATATTGATTTCCACCGCGAAGGGAATGAACCGTTGCGTTTCTTATCATTCTTTCCACTTTTGAAACGTCAGACTCTTCAGTCCTGATTTCTTTTGTCACTAGTTTCGAGAGCGGACGCTCTATAGTAAGAGCCTCAAGTAGTCTGAGCGGATCCTTGAGCTTTAGATGGCCCCTTGACTCCTGCGATACTATGCCCGGGGCCTCAAGCTCTTGGACGAAGTGGTTGACAAGATCTCTAGATACCTCCACACTCGTCGAAATTTCGACCTGAGACGTATTAGGATGCGCGAGGAGATAGTTGACGACTTTGAACGTCTGAGGGGCAGTTAATTTTACCATGTCTTTTGATAGGGGTTCATGCATCGGAAGCGCTATTTAAGGAAATCCGATATCTATCGGATTATCGGATAATTATCGGATTATCTCCATGTCAAAAATGTTGAGGCTCAGAACCTGAACAGGAGGTAGCGCAGCCTGTTAAAAGTTCACGCCTTCTTTGTATCTCATGCAATCACAAAACATGGTTGACATTACAAGGTTCAAGGAGTGGGTCTTGGACAACGTATCCCCCGAAGACCCTCTATACAAGCTGATGCAGGCAAAGGACAATGCGATAACAGCTACCGAAGCAGCCTACTTGACATCGACAATATTCAAACTCATCGAGGTAGCAACGATCAAGAGGTGAAAATGATCTATCTTTCGCCTTTTCCTCGCGCAAATCACCCCAAAGGCATGACAGATTGAGAACAGAAGAATCTACATACAAACCTATATCGTCGTACGTCCCGCGACTTCCTTGTCAAGCCAATCAAAGACGTGAACAACTTCCTCCACGATGCTCAATCTGGCAGTCCTGACGCCAGGCAGCTTCTTGACCCACTTCAGAACCTCGTTTCCATCCGCCACGTTAGCCCCAGTGAATCCGAAAATCGAACCTGTCTCAGCCACACTAGCCCTGAACACTAGGTTACCGATTCTTGAAGCTACGAGTTCGTCCACCTTAGACTTTCTTTCTTCTTCACTTTGAATCATCAAGTGATAAGGCACGCCCCCAGCATTTTTCAAATTCACGCATGGCATCACGAATATGGCTCTTGCATTCATCATTTCGTTCAGTCTCCGATTAACAGTCCTCCTCGACAGCTTAACCTTCTCGGAAAGGTCTCTAACCTCCTTCTCTGCATCTCTTAGCAAAAGCCGGATTATTTGCCAGTCTGTAACCGTGATCCTAAATGGGATTGCTGTCGGAAGATTCATTCCAGGAGTAGACAATGCCTGTGCCTTGATGCCCATCCTCATAATACTCTTAGCTGAATTGTTCTCTTTGTCGTCAATTAGGGACACGAGCAAACTTTTACCGTAGATGTTTTGTTATTATTACGACCCCATCCATTGCTCTCAATTTGGAGATGACCTCTTCCTTGGAATCTTGATCCTCAAGTTCAAGGAAAAGGAATTCAGACTCACGGCCTAGCAATGCGGGGTTCGGAAGTAGCCTCCATCCTAGAAGGAATCCGCTGTCCTTAAGATACTTGATTCTGTTTCTTACCGTCTCCTCGTCGATGCCGAGTTTTCTGGCCACGTCGGCGTGCGTCTTCCTAACATTCCAGAGTCCGGGTGAACCCCAAAGCTCCCTCATCAAATCAGAGTAAGCTCTGTCTCCAACCCACAATTATCTTGGCCCTAATCGAAAAAACCTCGCCTCCCATAAAAGTTGTCCTAAAACGCCAATGTTGTTAGGGACTCGTTTAGAACCAGGCAATCTGCAAGCTGAGTCAGGTGCAAAATGGCATTGAACGCATATCCAGGTAAACGGGTGTCCTTCAAATGGTTCATTGTGCCGGTCGTGGTCGTGGTTGGAATAGCCGCGACGGTCATCGGGCTGTCAATGTACTTCTTTCGTAGTTCTCCGCCTCCGTACAACTATGATTCTCCTTACTATGGGGGATTCGGCTGGCCGTTCTTTGGGTTCGGCTGGATCTTCATTCCTCTAGTCATCATTCTCATTTTCTTCGGGTTTAGATTGTTCTTCTGGGGAGGGTGCACGTGGGGCAGAGGTTGGGGGTACTACAGGCAACACTACGACCCCGCTCTTCAGACGCTAAGAGAAAGATATGCTCGTGGCGACATCACTAAAGAACAATTCGATGACATGTCAAGGAAGCTACACGAAATTCGGAACGAGCAGTGACGATGAAGAGCCATGACCCAAGATTCATGCGCTAAATCAATCGATGCAGCCACCACAACCCCCAAACCTGAGCAAAAACTAGCCGCCTTCCAAAAACAGCGAGTGCTCAATTTGGAATCATACAAGAAAAACGGCGTTCCCAAGCGTACTCCAGTGATATTCGTTGAAGATAATGGAAAGCTCTACTTCCAGACGGCGGCGAAGGCCTGGAAAGCAAAGAGAGTAATGATGAATCCGAAGGTCCGTGTAGCTTCATCTACATTCCGAGGAAAACCGAAAAGTGACTGGATCAATGCAACTGTGGTCAAAGTCGAAGGCGAAGAGGCCAAAAGGATTCGAATGGCTTTTGGTAGAAAGTTCGGCTTGTTCAGTCGACTGACCTTCTTTATCGAAGGACTTGCGTGGGGAAAAATAGCATTCTTCTCTATCAGCTTTGATCCCGACAAGCCTGGATCTAGGCAGAGTATGATCACGAAAGAAGGAAAGGTGTGATAGCAGATTGGCAAATCCATCAATTCAAGCAGTGAATCTCACAAAGAGGCAATCTGATTTTCGACTAGCCGGTGTTCTTTACGCGATCTCGGGAACCGTGATGTTTCTCTTTACCTCCTTGTCTGAAACATTGTATCCTAACTACGGCGTTCACACGCAAGCGATAAGCGATCTTGCTGCAACAAATGCTTCCACTTCAATGATTGAGGAACCGGCCGGTTTCGTCTGGGGACTGTGTTGGTTGCTCGGGTCGTACTTTTTGTTAAGAAACACCAGAAGGAGAGGAATTATGGTAGTCTATTTGCTCCCGGGCATCGGTGTTCTTCTCGCAATCTTGTCTCCTGAAAATGTCAACATCGCGATTCATTCCGTTGGCGCGGTTGTGGCTTTCGTTCCGGGCGCAATTGCCGTGATTTTGTCTTACAGGTTGATTCAAACTGAACTCAAGTATCTCGCGCTGATATTGGGAGTAACCAGCTTGGTTGGTGTAATTTTGGAATTTGGAGCTTATTACTCATACCTTGTTCAGCAGGTTCTGGGCCCTGGCGGAACTGAAAGAATAATCGTGTATCCAATCCTAGTTTGGCTGATGATATTCGGAGGATACCTGAGCGCAAGGGAAAAAGAGGGTGGGACGAAATGAATGTACCCGCGCTCTTCCGGATCACTTCCCTAGCTGTCTTCATTCAGATCGCCCTTGGTGGTCTGGTGACCTTCGAAGTTCTACCTTTCAAGGTGTCTAACTTCGATCTCGTTACGCTACTGCACGTCATAAACGGCATCGTTGTCTTTATCCTCGTCGTTGTTGCTGCGACAGCTGCACTGCGTTCGAAGCCTTCGCACAAGGGACTGAGCGAGCTATCTGGAGCCATGATAATAGTACTCATCCTGCAGGTCACCATCGGACTCACGATGGTGGCTGTCATCGACAGCGCGGTCTTGTCATGGATTCACCTGCTAATCGGCGTTCTAATCTACGCGATGACGCTCGTTGGTCGATCTTTCGCAATGCTCCGGGATCAAGCGGCTGGAATCAAGTAGGTCTCGTCAGAAACAAGCAGCGATGAGTCAGGATGGTGTCGATTAACGCAAACCGCGAAGTAAATTCCCCCGTAGATCGTGTTTGGGAAATTATTTCAGACGTAGACAAAGACCCAAAATACTGGAAAGGAATAAGCTCTATTCGTAACATCCGGAAAGAACCCGATCTGATAGAAAGGGTAGCTACGGTGGGAATCATCGGGCATGAAGGACATCAGATTATCAAACTCAATCCGAAGAAATCAATAGATCTGACAATGACGAAAGGGCCCCTGAAAGGCTACAGGGTGATAAGATTGATTCCGTTGGAGAGTGGAAAGAAGACGAATATAGATGTCGTATGGAATTTCGAATTTTCAAAGGTTCCTGCCTTTGCTAGGGATTTTGTAAAGGCACAGATTGAAGAAATAACCACGGTAGCGCTCGAAAAGATCTCAATGATCGCTGAAAAGCATGTCAAGAAAATCCTACCATTACGAGTGCCCAAAAACTCAACGAGCTTAGGGGCGCCGTTAAAAGGAATATGTGAGTTGGAATTAGAGCATGCAAAGGGAGAGAGAAAAGGAGCCTGAGCAGAATGCCGGTGATCCTGTACTGGATGGATTTTCTCTTGAAAACTCCAAAAGACTACGATACTTTTAGCGATACGTCATCCATCTTGTACAGGATATCGCAGACGCTTCGGACCACAGTTTTTCGGGGCCTTCATAGAGGGCAACGCCTGCGACTTTAACGGTGAGGGTCCACTTTCTTTAAACATGCGC
>DAHVAI010000381.1 GCA_027314685.1 Nitrososphaerota archaeon
CGAGAACAGAAAGAACCTGATTTCCGGTTGACTCGACAAAATGTGGTAGATTGCACTTGACCTAGCTGTCACAACTATCACAGTAAAACCGCTTGCAAGAAATTCCCTGCAGAAACTTGAAACATCTCTCTCGTAACCAGTATTGGGATCAACTTCTAGCAATAACTGTCGTCCAATCATCGTATCATCATCGAAGTTGAGCTGTTTGGAAAACTCATGGTTCAAAGACTCTCCGACCGTGTTCTGGCCAGGAAGCAAGCCTGCGTAGATGGAAGCACGATTGAAACTTACAGCAGACGCCGAGAAAAGCAATGAGAGAAGAAAGTACATTGTAAATTCAGGATCGACACGTGCAAAGTTCTGATAAGTGGTGAAAGCTAGGAATCCCAGCCCCACTAGAAGATCTGAGAATCCAAGGTAGAGAAGGTTCTTTCTCAGTTCCTTGTTCTTTGTTCTAAGTGCGGATGCAAACAAGAGATACGATATGCCCACTATCAACACAAGTATGTTTGGTGAAATTATCACAAGGAACGACTTTGGGTAAAAGACAGTGAGGAGTTGATATCCCCACAAAGTGTTTGCTTTTTCCAAGACGTATGGCCTTGCAACAAAGATGTATCCCGAGACAGCAATCGAATAACCTATGATTGAATATAGAAGAATGGAGAGACCTTTGTTCGTTGAAATCTTCCGCAACAATCCGTCAATGCTGACTTCCTTGCTCTCGAGGTAGAGTCCCGCCGCAGTAGTCGCAGACATTATCACGAAGACCTGCTCCAGAACGTTGGTCAGGAGATCGTAAGCAAAGACATATTCCTGAAAGTCTGGAATGAGCTTCAGTCATTCAAGCGAGATTCTGATCAGTCCAGCAAGAAAAGCGACAATGAATACGCGTCTGACCGCGGAATAGGCGGTCGTCTTACGGGAAGCAACAAGATAGCACGAAATCGATCCTATCGAGACAGCACCAATAAGAAAGATCCATGTAATCCAATATACAGCATTCAATTAAGGCGATCCAGACAAAGCTTAGAAATCAGAGTATATAGATACAATCTTAGATGCCCAGAACCAAACTCCCGGTTAAGAAGCAATGTCATCGATTGCGAATAGCTTGCCCTAATACCATTGACCATTCGCAAAGATAAATTGGCTACTTTCGTCTTTCAAGCAGGTTAAACTTCTTTACCGGCCCCTTGTAATGCTCGTTTCTTGGACAGTGCGTTCCGCATTTTTCGTTAGCAGGATGGTTGTGCCCCCTTGCTTCTTCCTTGATTTTTTCTTTCA
>DAHVAI010000386.1 GCA_027314685.1 Nitrososphaerota archaeon
TGAGAAAACCCTCACTTCAAGCGGCGAGAAAAGTAAAGCAAGGCCTGCGTCCATCGCGGATCCGTAAATTATGGCAGCTCTGGTGGGACGGATCTGCCTTCCACTTGTTGGGGTTGTTGCTTTTTGTCCGTCCAAGATATCCAGACGACCGTGAAGCCCGTTTAACTTCATTGTGAATTTCAGATCTCTACCCAGTCTTTTTAGCGCACGGCCTGCTTCAAATGATGATGACTAGTTTCCGGGATTCAGACATTGAGTCTCTTTAGACCTCTTTCAACGATACGATCTATCTGTTCTGCGCTCATGCTGGACAGTCCGGCTTTGGCGATTAGGTCTTGCCACTTCTCCAACTCTTCCAGCTTATGCTTTAGTTTGGCCGTTTGCTAGGTCAGCTCGCAGAGGCCCTTGCCCTGTATCATGATATAACTATTCAGAACAGATTGACTCAGATCTAATTTGCGATTGTCACTTGGCCTTTTCTTCTATCATAAATCAAACGGTATTTGTTCAGAATATCTCTTCCCAGTACACTTGGTATTCTCATCATGTTCGACTCGGAGTCAACGTGCTTTACTATGAGTAGCTCGTGCAGCTTTTCCATATGCACGGCACCATCCTTCTTCCTGTATGCCGAGAGAAATAGAGTCTTTATCAAGAATCGTCGTCTTGGTAGCTCCGGTGTCAATTAGGAAATCCACCGTTTGCCGTAATTGAAATTCAGGCAAAGCCAGCAACACAGTAATGTAGGCTCCTTCGAGTGGACCCTCCCTGAAATAGCCGTTAAGGCGCACTCAGACCACAAGAACCATGTTGAGTGGTTTCTTCGCAATGTACTCTATTGCAACCTCTGGATATTTCTCCTTGAGATTCTTTTTCAATCTGGACACTAGACTCTTCAGATCCTTGTCAGAGTCTATCACCTGTCTATCCGAGACAGCGATCCATTTTTCATCATATTGAGTGGTTAGACGTTCATAATTGCGGCCGACCCATTTGCTATTCTCCTCCGCTTTCGCGATCAGTTTTGTGGTCGACAACGAAATTTCCACCATGAATTCTTGATGTCTGTTGCTTCTTCCAATTATTTAAGTTCAGAGGATTGTGAAAATCTTTCCTCTGTAGGTCAAGAGAGCTCTGAATAGGCTGATTGATACCTTGCTGCTGAACAATTCTCCGAGTATGAGTGAAATATCATATGTCTTGTACCCCAGACATATGCCTGTTATCCAAGACATAGGTATGGCTAGCGCTTACGGCTCTTCTCTCATCCGTAAGTGACAAGGGTGACTGTGGATTCTCCTAGATCTTTCAATCGAAATTCTTCTTCGGTTTTG
>DAHVAI010000390.1 GCA_027314685.1 Nitrososphaerota archaeon
TCAATCGATGAAGCGAAGATATTTCCTGATGCTTGCAATCCTCGCTGCTATAGTTGTGGGCAGCGGCGTTGCAGTGGCGCAAACCGTTGGCAGCACTACTACATCCATGTTGACAGTGAGTACGACGACGTCGTTCACCACTACTACGGAAACCATCACTGGGGCAAACGGCGTCACAACAACCACCATAGTGGAGATGATCCAGCCTGCGGTTGCGTACAGTGTGAGCACCCAAACAAGCACCGTAAGTGTAGGCGGTTCAACGAGCACAGTGACATCAACAACGACATTAACCAATAGCTCAACGTGCACCATCTTCCTGAACAATAACACGAATAATTGTTAAAGAGGTTTGAAGAAAATTGGAAAAGCTAGAGCTCCTATCATCAGAACAGATCACTGAAACAAAGGAATTCTCGGTTAAGGAACTAGTGCAGATGGAGCAAGTTAAACGGCTCAACTTGCGCCCGGAGTTTCAGCGGAGAAAGGTTTGGCCGAAGAATGCGAAGTCCTATCTTGTTGATACTGTCCTTCGCGGATTGCCCGTGCCCGAGATTTTCTCATACAGGGAGCGAAATGGAACCCTGGCGGTGATAGATGGACAGCAGCGACTTACCACCATTATCGATTTTGCAAACAACAACCTGCATGCCTGGACCGGTGGCAAGATTGTAACTATCGAAGATCTTGAGCAACCGCAGCATGATACGTTCCTTAGTTTCAAGGCCGTGTTCCGCGTCATCAATTCTTTCGATTTGTTCTTCGTCAGGGACATCTTTCTGCGCATGAACAGGTATGTAGTCCCGCTAAACGGTCAGGAAATGAGGCATGCCAAGGCAGAAGCCAAGATCGTGAAGCTTGCGGAAGAATATTCGGACGACGCATTCTGGAGGATCTCGGGATTGGTCAATGCAACTGGCTCGAGCAGGATGAAGGATGTCGAGTTCATAATTCGTTTGTTCCTTGTAATGAAGAATGGAGTAGGCACCGCGGGAAGAAAGGAAGTGGATCGAGCCATAGCAGCTATAGATGCGGAAGATATCCCAACCATACTGGACGGCTATACAAAGACATTGGAGCTGGCGAAGAAAATCTTTGGTCCTGTCTGGCAGTTCGCTAACAGATTCGGTCAGCGTGAGTTCTACTGCTTCTTCATTGCACTCCACAATCTCGTTGGCGTCAAAATAACAGAGGGTGAGGCGGCCAAGATCAGAGAAGCTGCCTTTGACCTGAAGCAGGAAGCAATGTCCAAGAACCCGTCTGGACTCGCGCTTCGTTATTTCAGGGCATGCTACGGAGGCGGGGTCACTCTGGCGCCGGAACGCTGCGAGATATTTCTTGACCTGATCAAGAAAAATCTGAGGCATTAACGTTATGTCAGTCCAGGAGTTGCTTCCGGTAGAGGAGGAAATAGAAGTGGTGAAGAAGAACAAAATGGGACTGAAATATGGCAAGAACCTTGAGAGCGGAAAGGACTTCGACATCGACATAGAGAGCTTAATCGCCACTCGAATGCTCCTTGAAGGCAACTCAGGATCAGGTAAGAGCTACGCAATAAGACGACTCTGTGAAATCACAAACGGCAAGGTTCAGCAAATCCTCATTGATATGGAAGGTGAATTCGCGACCCTCAGAGAAAAGTTCGATTATCTCGTGATTGGGAAGAATGGAGATCGAAGCACCGACGTCAATACTGCTGATGTTTTGGCTCGGAGACTCCTGGAACTAAGAGCCTCGACTATCATCGACCTTTCAGACCTTCGCTTGCACGAACGGATCAAGTACGTTCATTTGTTTCTTGAATCGTTGATGGATGCGCCTAGGGAGCTATGGCATCCTCTCTTGGTTATCATTGATGAGGCTCATGTCTTCTCTCCTGAAGCTGGTGAGGCGGAGTCCAGTGAATCAGTAATTGCACTTGCGACTCAAGGAAGGAAAAGAGGATTTGCCGCCATACTTGCAACGCAGAGAATTTCTCAGTTGTCGAAAGTCGCACTGGCTCAGATGAACAACGTCTTGATCGGACACACTTGGCTTGATAATGACAAAAAAAGATGTGGTGAAGTGTTGGGTTTTACTTCTAAAGAACAGACGAACAGCCTGCGCGACCTGAAGCCTGGGCAATTCTACGCTTTCGGTCCCGCTTTCTCCGCTGGAGTCGAATTGGTGCAAGTCGACAGGGTAGTAACAAGGCATCCCGAGCCTGGCGAACAAATGCCAAAAGTTCCTCCGATCACTGAAGGAATGAGGAAGGAACTCGCAAAGTTAGAGGACATTCAGGAAGTCAAACAGCGAGAACTGAAAGAAAGAGAAGATTTCGTCAAAGAGATTCGTAGATTGCAAGGAGAGCTGAGGGCTGCGAAATCCTCCCAGGGAAAGATCAATCCGGAGCAACTGAAAGACATCAAAGATAGAGCCTATGCCCTCGGGCAGAAGGCAATGGAGCAACAGGTATCTTCACAGTTGAAACAATCGCAAAGCCTGATCAAGAGATACCAACAGGGCTTCGCAGGGATTGGAAAAATTGCTTCTGATGTCGCTGGAATGAGTGTCCCAGAGTTCAAGGCTCCAGAGATCGCATCGCCGGTGAGAAGACCGGTTGTCCTCCCAAGCCCTGTTCCAGTGAAGGCAACCACTGCAGTTCAAACTGATATCGAGTTGGGAAGATGCGAAAGGGCAATCCTAAAGTTCCTAGCTATGCGACCGGACAAAGATTTCACAAAACAGCAAGTCGGGGCGATGACGAATTACTCACCGACGTCGGGTGGATTTTCCAATGCAGTTTCCAAGTTGAACACTTCAGGTCTGATCAACTACGGAAATAACAGACTGTCACTTTCGCAACAACGTCTCGACGATGTCATAGCGTTCCTTGGAAACGAGTACAGTGAGCCATCGAAAGACGCACTTGAATCTTGGTTAGGTAAGCTCGAACTTGCACCAAGAAAGATCTACGAACTCTTGCTCCGAAATCCAGACCAGACTTTCTCAAAGCAAGAGATCGCAGAGCAGACCGGATATAGCGCAGGGTCGGGAGGTTTCAGTAACGCAATTTCGAATCTGAACGCGCTTGGATTGATCGAAAAAACTGGCGAGGGAATCAGACTGAATCAAGAGCTGAGAGATCTTTAATGGCAATCATCTGTCTTTGCGGAAGCACTCGTTTCACGGAGAAGATGCTGATCAAGCAGTGGGAGCTCACCAAGCAGGGTCACATTGTCCTGACATGGTGCGCGCTGCCTAATTCTTACTTTGAAAATCTTCCTGGCTTCAATGGTGACTACGCCCATGGAGGAGATCTTGAAGGGGTCAAAGAGATAGTCGACGAGGTGCACAAGCGGAAGATCGATCTTTCGGATAGGGTGCTGGTCCTGAACTACGAAGGTTACATTGGGAAAAGCACTCGTTCAGAAATCGACTATGCGATTGCGCACGGTAAGCCCGTTGAGTATGTAGAACCACTGGAGGTTGCTGAATTACGCTGAGACTGCATGTCAGAACGCGGAGCGAAGGATCCCTGGATTTGTCCCCCTGGGTCCTCGCGTCCGCATCTTCCCCCTTGTTCAAGGAGGTAGCATAGACCTGAGCGTATCTCAAGATAAGGATTCTGCAACATTCATCGTAAACGAGTTCGACCGAATCCTGCTCGAGCAGGGCGTGTCGCTCATCCCAAGGGTTCCCGGCACCAAAGAACCTCCTGCAGGCTTTCGCTATGCTGACCGCTGGGATGGAAGGAAACTCGCAACATTGGAAGAAATGGCTTCCTGGAGCGTTCACGACCGAGCTGCGGTCTGCGGTGTCAATCACTTGGTAGTCTTTGATTTTGACTCCGAAGTAGCTTACTACACTTTCTGGGACCAGAAGATTGCGCACCAACTTTTCCTGGACACGTTAGTCGTTAGAACTGCAAGGGGCTTTCAGGTTTGGTTCTTTGATTATTCGGTCGACCTGAAGAAATTTGTCAACGTCGTCGACGGCAAGCCCACGATTGCTATGGAAATTTTCCTTCAGAAACATCTTGCGGCAGTTCCAAACAACACGCATCCTTCCGGCAAGAAGTACGAACTAATGGGATCCTATACTATCGCCAGAAAAGATGGGATTTTTGACAAGGCAATCGAACGATTGCGATCGCTACACTGGGTGGGAAGCGTCTATTCAGATGTGGGAACAACGCCAATGAGAATTGGTGATTTATCGGGAAGAATAGACGACCTCGATGAATTTTCGAGCCAGATGGCAAAGTTCTGGAAACCTGGTTACAGGAACAAGTTACTGCTTGCCCTAGCTGGGTACCTGATTCGAAAGAACATTTCTGAGGATGCTGCAATTGAGTTGATAGAAGTAATCATTCAAAAGACGGGAGACCACGCGGCGCGACAAAGCGCTGTTTCGAAAATGCACTACGAGTACAGGAACCGGCACAAAATCAAGCGGTTCCTGGGAGGGAGAAGCCTTGCAAAGATCGCACTGGAGGTCCAGCAGTCGTGCCAAAAATAGGCGAAGATTTCCACGGCCTCTTCCTGAGTGCCGCACAGCAAAAGCGCTTGGAGATAGCGCATCAAAATGCTGAGCAGATAATCAAGGATCTTTCTCCTGTCTACGTCCATGAGACAATGGAACTCTACACTGCACCGCAAGGAATCCTGGTGCCAAATGGGCAGGTCACTATAGGAAAGGCCCTCGAGGAGATCGAGGGAATGTTTTGCACTGTTGCAAATCAGAATCTTGTTCTGAATCATATCAAGAACAAGACAGTCACTCCGCTTGCAGACCTGGAGCCGCCAAGCGACTTGATACCGGTCAAGAATGGCGCGGTTTCGATATCAACAGGCGAACTTCTCCCATACAGGAAAGGAATGAACTTTCACAACCAGTTTCCGATTGTGTATGATCCCAATGCTCGCGCGCGAAATTTCATGAGGTTCTTGAACAACACGCAACGTGACGAACTGAGACGGCAGCACATACTCGAGGCCTTCGCAAGGTGCTTCGACCGAACTCCGATGAAGAGACAGGCTGAGCTTTTCATCGGAGAACCTGATACAGGAAAAACGACTCTTCTCAAGGTGCTGCGCTGCATGTTTGGTCAGAAGAATGTCGCAAGTGAAACTCTGCAAAGTCTGACAAACGGTGAAGACAGGTGGGCTATCGGCAACCTGCTGCACAAGCCCGTTAACATTTGCGCAGACTTGCAGACCATAGAAATCACGGAGCTTGGGAGGTTCAAGACATTGACTGGAGGAGATCCAGTTACCGCGGAATTCAAGGGAAGACCGAAGTTTGAATTCATGCCTTATACCAAATTCTTCTTTGCATGTAATTCAACGCCTAAGATTGACGACGATGATCTGGAGGAGGATATCGCATTCTTCGAACGTTTCCGGATTACTTACTTCGATCACCAGGTGCCTGCCGAGGAACGTGATGAATCCCTGGTCCTTGAAGACAGGCCTGAAGAATCGAAGCTAATCAACCAACAAGAGATATCCGGTCTGTTCAATCTTTGTTTGCGAATCCTGCAGGAGATGCGAAGGACGTCTGATTTCAGATACAACTTCAACGGATATGAGACGAAGGCAATATGGTTCCATGAGCTCAGCCAGAATAAGAAAGTCGATGATTTCGTAGCAGGATACACCATTCCTAGGGAAGACGGGAGGATCCCCGTAACAGAGTTCAAGGAGCGATTGAATGTTTGGTTGCTTCGAAGACAGCAGGATATGCTGTCGGCCAACACAATCAATGCCAGGATGCAGCAGAAATTTGGGGACCAAGTCGGTGGTCATAAGGGCAAAGGCGGTAGGTGCTGGCGCGGTCTTGTATGGAGAGATCAGTCCAATCAATCATTGACTTCGGGGCCTGTAGGCGCCGGAAATGACGGGTTTCCGGGTACTTTTACCGGAGAAAATAATGTACAAAGTACAGGAAGATCAGTCAAAAACCCGTTGAATCCGGCGCAGTCGTCTTTCAGGCACTTTTTTACTCTGATAGAGAAAGATTCTGCCTTTGTCGCCAAGAATCGAACAGCGGATGCTGTGATCGACAACAAGGAGGACTCTTGAATGCCAAAACTCGAGCCCGACCAGGCAAAACTGCAGGAAAACAGAGTCCTACAGCTCGTGAAGTTCGTCAAACAAACAATTGCAGAAAGAGGTCTGCCTAGATCTCCATCCTCGGTTCATACACTGAAACAGATTGCCAAGCAACGCGCGAGGTCCATGTTCTACACACTCTCGCGATATGATGCGGACGACCTGGGCGAGCGCGTAGTCGACATTGCCCTTAACGAGATTCAGGAATTTTCCCCCGGGGAGACAGCTCCTACCGGTCGCTGCAAAAATTGTGGACATCCACTTGGCGTGCATACCCTTCCAGGAGAAGGTTGTGATTGGTGCACCTGCGAAAATTTGGAGCCGGAGGTCACAACTGCTTGAGTCTTCAGATCGTTCCAAATTCCGGCTACGTCCTGGAGATCTGCGATTATTGCGGGAAGCTTCCAAAGCTCAGGATCCGTCTTCATTGTGCCGCCGCTACCATGCTGGCGATTCGAAGATGACCATCTTTCTATGTGTCAAGTGTCTCAACTCAAGGAGGATTCCGCAGGTTTGATGCAGGAAGTATTCAGCGACGAGATCAGAAACGCTCGCAATGAGAAACTGTCTCCCGTCAGTCGAGGTACTGTAGCAACCAAGGGGACCAGAAAGAAATCAATCGTAAGAGTAGCAGTCGATTATTTCGCAACTGTGCTTGTCGGGACACAAATTAGGCGAAAAGACGAGGTTCAACGCTGCCCAATTTGTGGTTCGATTACTGTGTGGCGGGGATATCCTACGGGCCACTCGCGGAGCCATCCAGCGGGAAGCAAGGGGGATTACGTCTGATGCAAACCCTGGAGATCAAGGTCCAGAAGCCGGATCCTCGCGCATGTCCTTATTGCGGAAAACTGGTCAAGCCTCGCGGAGAGAAACTGCCGGGGCGTTACTATTGCGCTAACCATGCGGAAGGAACGGCGGAGTTTATCATTACAAAGGAATACTTCAGCAATTTAGTTTTGGGTCCAGAACTTGTCAACAAATCATTCGATGACATAATTCAGTCCTTTGAAATCAAGGACAATAGATGGCCGAGCGTAGTCAAGAAGATAGGATATTGGAAATGCCACCGATGCGGGAAAGACATCACTGAGAAGAAGGTCGCCTCATTCCTTGTTTCTGGAAACGACAGGCCTCACTATCTTCACGTCTCCTGTGCTCAGGGAATGGGACTCAAAGTTACAGAGGAGGCTCTACCAACGTGACAATTGCCGTCGAAAAGAAGCTGGAATTGAAGCTCATCCGCAAGTCGGGGGCATCAGTAATCTACCTGAACGACCGCGTAATCTGGCCAGACAACTATCCAGCAAAATTTGACGACGTGGTTGCTTCCGACTTCATTCAGCTACACACCAATGAAGGTGAAACCGTCGTCGACGATATGGCCGGGTCAGGAGTCATTCCAATCCAGGCAGTACAGCTCAACCGCAATTCGATAGCAATCGACGTGAACCCGGAAGCCACAAGGTTGGTCTCGGAGAAATATCACGATGTTCAGCATCGATTCCAGATTCATGGTGATCTCAAGATTCTCACTACTGATTCCAGAAAGATCCCGCTCCCGGACAATTCCGTGCAACTGGTTTTCAAATCTCCCCCATTCGGGATCCGGATAGATGCCAAGCATGACAAGTACAGTGACAACCCATCCGATGTGGGGAACGCTGATTCTTACGAGGCGTGGCGCAAAGCAATCTACCCAAATCTCTGCGAAGATTTCAGGATACTTGAGCCGGGACGTCTCCTGATGATCGAGATCCGTCCGCGCTCGGAAGACAAGGAAGAGAAGCCGCTTTTCAGCTGGCTAGTAGAAGACTGCGAAAAGATAGGATTCAAGTTCTTCACACATTACATCGAAGTCGCTTCGCCTTTTACGAAATGGAGCTCGGGTTATAAACTCCATCGGAAACCCTTCGTGAATCATTCCTTTCTGCTGTTGTTCCAGAAGCCAGAGTTTGGAAAATTATGGTGAAATGAATTGAGTAAAACAGTTCAAATTACGGAAGAGAAAGTGGAAGAAGTTCCAAGTGTCCATCTGGGAGACCTGAATCCAAAATTCAAAGTCAAACTAGTTGAACACTTACGCGAACTTTTGAGGGCACCAACCTTCAACCCAAGAGAATCTATCTACCAGGCAGTTAGGCGATGCGTCAGTCGACCGTGTGTTGATAATAGATACTCCAATCGACGAAAGAGAGTTCCCATTGATGGAATGTCTATCACAGTCAAACAAGCCCTGGAGGAGTGGAAGCAGGAAGCGATTCGGCTCTCAGGGCATCAAGATGTCTGGTCGATCTTCTACGTTCATGTGAGCGGTGTATGAAAATGGATTACGAAACCGCCCTGCAATTAGCTCGAGAAGTAAAGGAACTGCTTGAGCCTTTCACAACAAGATGTGAAATAGCCGGTGGGGTCCGGCGAAAGAAGCAACAGCCGCATGACATCGAATTGGTCTGTGTTCCCAAGTTCCACAAGGAACTCGGACACGGCCTCTTCATGCCTATAGAGATGCAGACCGACATGCTAGGGGTGAGGATCCAACAGCTACTTTCCGAGAAAATTCTGGAGAAGGGCGATCCTGACAAAGCGGGAAAGAGGGCGCCATGTGGCCCAAAGTACTACCGTCTGAAATACAAAGGGGAGAAGCTGGATATCTTCTCGGTCATCAAGCCCGCCCAATGGGGAACGGTCTTTCTGATCAGAACTGGCGACGCCGACTTTAGTCATTGGTTCGTCCAGCGTTTGTGGAAATACGGACTACGCAGCCTTGACGGACACATCGAAAGGACACGAGTCGATCATACAGGCACAGAAATCCACGAAATCTGTAACACACCAGAGGAGATCGACGCGTTCAAACTCTGTCATGTAGACTACATCGAACCTGAAAATCGAACGCTGGTAGGAATGAAGGCGATCATAATTTGACCATGCAACCTATCACCGAACAGAAACCGGCGTGGACTTCGAGGCGGATGCCTGCTCGCGGAAACAAGACCTACAGCATGGAAAGGAAGTCTTGCGGCTGCAGGGCGATCCAGTGGAGCGACGGCGTTGTCACTCGCTCTGGTTGCGAGATACACGGCTTTGCAGTCTTTTTCAGGTGCCCCAAATGCAAGCAGCAGTTTGAGAATTTCAAGAAGCTAAGGGATCATCGCTGGGAACATTCTTACTAGGTGAGACAGCATGAAAACAGTAACAATTCAAGTCGATGGAAAACTGGAAGATCTGCAGATACCGCGCGGGAATTTCATCTTTATCACTGACAAGCAGGGAACAAGGACAGGCCGGATAGACAAGCCAATTGGAGCAATCTGCCACAACCAGAACTGCGGGAAAGAAATCGTCGCAGGAGACTGGGTATACTCAAAATGCACTGCACAGTTACACAGATCTTACTATCACATTCTCTGCGCTCGCCAACTCAATCTTCTGAGGGAGGCCGTAAAGTAATCATGACCGCGGGTTTCATTGTTAACCAAGAGCTTTTCTGGGCAAAAGTGGAGAAGACTACAACTTGTTGGTTGTGGCTAGCTAGCAAGAAAGAGAATGGTTATGGAATGGTTGGGGTGTGTCGTTCAACGAATGGCAAGAGATCAGCAAAGATGTTTTACGCGCACCGCCTCGCTTACGAATTCATCATCGGAAGAATCCCTGAGGGGAAAATCCTGCACCACCTCTGCGGGAACCGAGGTTGTGTGAACCCAAGCCATCTTCAACCTGTCTCCTACGCAGAGCATCCAGGAGCTGGCCCCGACATCGAGAGAAAGAAAACTCACTGCCCGAAAGGACATTCGCTATCGGGAGATAACCTCAGCCCTTGGCATCTTAAACAAGGCGGCCGAGTATGTTTAACTTGCATAAAGCTAAGGAATGCTATTCGGCGGCCCAAAGTCGGACTTGCTAGGATAGGAGAAAATAGCCCGAACCATAAGTTGATCCTCTACGAGGTAAAAGAGATTAGAAAGTTAGGCGCGGAACATGGGGCGACAAGGAAACAACTCGCTGAGAAATATCACGTTTCAATTTCGAACATCGACATGATATTAGCTGGACTAACATGGAAAGGTGTCGCCAGCACTTGAGCTCTCAGGCTATGATACAAGTGCATAGATACAAGCACCGCGCCAAGAAATTAGGGCTGGTCGATTGAACATGGCAACGATAACAAAACCTCAACAGGCGCGAACGAACATTTGCTCAGAATGTGGAGCTTCGCTTCAGTTTGACTCCCTGCGGATAGAAGGAGGATTTGCCTTGAACCAAGAGACCGATCAATGGGAATCACTATGCAATCCCTGCTGGTACAGGAGATATCCGAACAAGTAATGCCTTCCAGGAAAGTTCGAGAGAAGCAGGATTCACTTCCTCTTGCGCCAAGGCTGGATTCCGCACTCTCGGAAATCCGCAACATCATGAAGCGCGAGGGATTGCGGCTTTGCTTCCTCGAGTCGGACGACAGGATCCATTTCATTATGGTGGGCGACCAATGCTGAAATTTTTCTCCAAACACGCTGAACTTCCCGAAGGATCAAGGACCTACCGAAAGAAGACCACAATTAAGGCGGTTCGCATGGACAGTGATTTTCAGGTTGTGACACTCGAAGGGGTCATGCGGGGAAAAGCTGGGGATTA
>DAHVAI010000397.1 GCA_027314685.1 Nitrososphaerota archaeon
GCAATAAAGCAGAAGGTAGAGGCTGGCGAAAGCGGGTTTTCGGACGTAGTAACATACATTGAATTTGTTTTAAAAGAGCTTACTAGAAGCACAGAAAGCGAGATGACGAAAGACGAGTCAATGACATCTAAGGACGAAGAAATTCTCAAACAGCGACTCAAGAAATTGGGATACGAATGAAAGCTGTCTGCTGCAATGAATAACAGTCCCATCTAAGCGTTGAACCTTCGCTCGAAATATGTCAAAGCTACTTGTCTTTCGGCGTGTTAGCGGAAGAGTTGTTCCAAATAGACTAAATGAATCGTCGGAACAGCGGTTGAAAGGCTCACACCCATGATTTAGCAGGCGCCACTTCAAGTGATTCCATATACTTCTGTCCACAATTTGTCTGCTACTTCTTTCCAAGTAGGCACTCGAACCACGCTCTTCTCATTCAAGTTTCGGGACCGACGAATTCCATCTGATACTGACTGGGGATTTGGATTCGCAATGTATGCTCTAAGATATCTGCTAAAATTCCTTCCCCATGGCCTGACGACTACAACAGGTAATCCGATGGCCAATGCCTCAGCAGTTACAAGACTATAGGCCTCTGATACAGAGCAGTTAACCAAGCAATCGCTAGTAGAATATAACTTGAATAAATCACTTCGAGAAAGGTTTTGCATAATTGTGATTCTTACGTTGTATTCATTAGCTAACGCCTTGATGGCATGTTCTTCCGAACCGCTCCCGACAATTTTCACTTCTATGTCGAGCCCGTCTCTCTTCACAATCTCAGCAGCGCGAATGATCATTGCGACTCGTTTGTATTTCTCTAGCCTGCCAACGTAGATCAACGAGATTACATCATTTGATCCTTTCCAATGATGTGTGTAAATTTCTTCATCTACTCCATTCTCAACTACGATAGACGAAACTCCCATATCCATCTTCACTTTTTCGCCCTCAAATTGAGAAACGCATTGAACAATGTTTGCAGATTCCAAGGTGAGTTTAGCTATCGGCCTATAAGGGATCCAGAAGAATCGAGTGTGCCAATTACTAGCAATTTCGTGATAATGCGGACTGACTACAAACCGATCATAGTTCCTGCTTTCCTTTAGAGTAGCTGCGCAAAATGGTGTTGTCAGAGCACCAATATTGTGGACGTGAACAACATCTGCTTTTAAAGTGGAAACATAACGAAGCATCTTTGGCGAGGGTAGATAGTACGCATTT
>DAHVAI010000263.1 GCA_027314685.1 Nitrososphaerota archaeon
CTACGACAATCAACTCACCCACAATACCTTGACCCATGCCAACAATTGAACGAATAAAGTCTTCGATGACCGAATCAGAATGATAGCATATGACAACAACGGATATTTTGACATCCTGCGTCATGAAACCACCTGAATGCATGTCAGAGACACCTGTCAATATTCATTAGGATTGGTGGCCACTATTTAGCGCCTTTCGTGAAAATCTCTCGCGAATATCGTCAAGTCCTATCCAAGCCAAAATCTCACAGCCAGAGTCAGACCAGCGGACTTTGTCGCGGGATAAGCCCAAGTTGATGAGAAGTCATATGCCTAGTGGCGTGATTCAGAACCTTCTTCTGCATTTTCAGTCAATGCCGCCTTCACATTCATCAGAATCGAATAAGAGTAATCGCACTCAAACGTTGGCCCTGAGTATTATCTCAATTCCTGAACACAAGTTTTCTAGCACGCCACTAGATGGCGCCTGGAAAAGAGTCCTTTGCCCCACAATTCGTTATTTTCTTGATATTGCAGAGCCATTGTAGATCTTACGATACTTCAGCAATTAGAAACCTTCACTCAAGTTGAAAGCTAATGTCATGACCGCTCACTTCGGAAGTTTCCCCCATAAGAGTGGAGAACCACGGTAGACTAGTCAGCGTCTCAATATACATTGCGTTGGCCGCTGAACAAGCCTTGGATGTCAGATGCGGTCCTCAGGCGTTAGCTCAGAAAGAGTCTCGACCTTCTTGACAGGCAGGTCTGCGTATGAACTATAACGATCAACCGAATGGCGAGCATGTCGCATTACGATCTTACGAAGTAGAATTAACTCCATGATATAATCTATCGAAAAATTCCATCTGCTGACTATCTTGGACTCGCCCGCGGTTCTCTTCCCGAAAGCGTAAGGCACTTCGGTGATCGTCTTGTCGGAATTCAACGCGAGCAACAATGTTAGCGTTTTGAAGAATGCACCATCTGCGCACTTAGGGACTAACAGACCACTGCGAAATCCAAAGTAACCAGATATTGGATCTGTTGAGTGTCTAGCACCCGGAATGAGTAGTCTTGCAAGGAATACAGCTCCACGTGAAATCACACCCCTAATAGGATTCCTCTGACCGACAGAGCCCCCATTAGTGTATCTGCTGCATATCACAATATCACTTCCAGATTTCAATTTCTTTACGACATCGATTACATTATGGCTTGGGTGTTGCAAATCACTGTCCATAACCACAATGAATTTCCCCCTGGACATGCCGATTCCTTGTAGGTTGGAGTTGAGCAAACCAAGTCTCCCCGGATTCACGATGAACCGCAAATGCCGATTGTCAAGCGCCATCCTTCCGAGTAACTCAGACGTGCCGTCGTTGCTGTTATCGTCGACAACTATAATCTCGTGCGATTCAATTTGTGACAAAGTAGACTCTATCGAATTAATGAAAGTCTCGATGTTACCTGACTCGTTCAAAGTTCCAGTAACTACACTGACCTCTACCTCTGAAGGGGCTTGTTGCTCAACATTAGCTGGACTTTTTATCTCTGCCATAACCAGTTACCCTCCGTCCCCCAATTCTGGGCTGATATTGTAGGCATAAAGTACCGAGACATTATAATACTTGACCATGAAATGGCAACGGCCAATTGGCCTTCCCTTGAAAGCAAGAAACTGCCGGAAACAAAAGCAACGCCGGAATTCAGAAACACTTGTTCCGAGTAAGTTCTCCAACATTTGTGATACGTGTAAATAAACCAGATGAGATAACGATAGAATAACAATATGGAGATAGGCTGAGAGGCAGGGAGAAATGCACGAAAATCCCGAAGACCAGATGGTCTATGTGGTTGCGATTTGATACAGTGTGGGCACTCTTGTGAAAGTTGCATACCAGAGCAGCCTTTTTTATATACTGCACAGCCATTCGCACAC
>DAHVAI010000407.1 GCA_027314685.1 Nitrososphaerota archaeon
GGAAAACACCACACCCCCGATTAGGTTATCCAGGAAGACGCTGGTCTTGATTTACTCGAAGACAAAGAACAAGCAAGCTGCCATGGACAATCCGTTTGAATTTGCCACCCAAGTCGTCCGTGTTCTTAAGGAGAAGCTCGCGGATTACCTTATTGAAGGCATAATGTACGAGAAGGTCGATCAATGGTATGAACTGACAGAACTGAAGGATTCTGTCGTGACGTGGCAGAAGTTTGTTATTCCCGCTTCTAAGAGTGTGTACGACCAAGTTGCCTGGGATTCCAATGTGGAGAGGGAATTTGTTGAATCTTTGGACAGAACGGATTCCGTGAAGATGTACATCAAATTGCCCCCTTGGTTTACAGTCGATACTCCTGTAGGAAAATACAATCCGGACTGGGCAATAGTCTGGGAGGAAAATGATTCACTCCCAGAAATAGAAGACAAGAGGTTATATCTGGTGCGTGAGACCAAGGACATTGAAGCCTTGGCTAGACTCCATGAGCTTCGACCCAACGAGCTTAGAAAAGTCATATGTGGTGAGAAGCACTTCAGGGGTGCCTTAGGAGTCGATTATAAAGTAGTCAGATCAGTTAGTGAATTACCAGAAGGCGGCATTTCGTTCGTTTCGTGATACTACAATTTCTTGTTATAATAGAGCTTAAGCAAATGTGGAAAGAAGTATGCCACATCTTTGCCAATTTGGCCTGATATCATGGTCAGGGCAATAACACAAGATTCTCACACCGGAGGTTCAACAACCTCCTATGAAATGGGCGTCACTGACACCTTTATTATCCACGATTCTCTTGGCTCCAATTTCGGCTCTAATGCAGCCAATTTAAGGTAACTTAGGCTTGTAGTTGCTTTTTTCAACACCGCAGCTGAACCTTATGTCACATGCGTTACAGGTTTCTTTCCCAGCAGTTTCGTGGCCATCTACCGGCGCCTCCCAAATCTGCGACTTTCTGCTGGACTCAATTGACTCAACTGTTTTTTCAAATTCTGCGACTGCCAACGATGTTTTGGAAGTGTCAATAGTGACCTCCATCAGTGCAGAATCTGGCCTGCTAGTATTTTCCTCCTGAAGTTCGCCCACAAAATAAATTATGGCCCTCTGGGGATAGTATCCGTTTCTTTTGAAGTACAGATATGAATAAACTTGCATCTGGAAATCGAAATCGTCTATTATGCTCTTGCCGAATTTCCTCGAGGGGTCGGGACGCTTCATACCCTTGTAATCCCAAATCTCAACTTTCTTATCTTCCTTCGAGGTGCCATCAGAGGCAAGTAGGACATCTACAACTCCGTACAGAAAATGATCGCCCTTGTCATCTTGCAGCCGATGCTCTGTGTCTAGCACACGAGGATACAAGGATGGACCTTCTATCTCATTGAACTTCGTGATGACTCTCTTCACATATTCTGCCAAGTCTGGTGAAAACGGCCTGATTCCATGTGCTTTGAGCGCCGTTTCCACTTGGATGAAGTATTTCTCAATGTCTTCCTTGGATGGCACTTGGCCCTTATGGCTTGGATCGTACCTTCCAGTGTAATGGGCATGCGCTCTGTCCAGTACTTCGTGAATTATCGTGCCAACGTAAAGTTGTGAAGGCTGAGCAGGTGAAAAGTCCTTTATCGAGATATTTGCGTAGAGGCGAGGACAGCGTCTATAGGACAACACATCCCCCGTTACGCTATATCTTCGTTTGACTTCATTTACAGTCGAATCCATTACCTTCACATCTTTGAATAACTCATACGGCTGCATTTCGAAATCCCCTAAATCTCACCTGAATTTGAAAATACTGACCAATCGGAAGAGCCTCCAAAACCAATTCCAGGTCGTCGGTAATCCCCTTTTGTTGCGAGCAACACCAATCCATATCTCGCTCTAGAGTAAGCAACGTAATAGAATCTGACTGCATCTTGCCTTGCCTTTTCATCTGGATCTGCCTTGCTGGTGACTCTCTGTCTCAAGTTTCTGAATTTGGAGAAGTCTTTTTCTAGGCGCGCTGAGGTCAAGTCTAGTCTGTCTTTTGAAAGCCCATAAACAAACACGAAGGGAAACTGCAACCCTTTCGCTTGGTGAACTGTCATAATGGGGAGCTGGCTAGTAGGGAACGACTCGATAGGATCTTCTGCTTCATTCAACCCTTCGGCAGTAAGCAGACCTACCAGTGAGTAGTAGAACTTCTTTCGCCATCCAAAGCTAACTCCTTGGTTGGGTTGGCTGCTGGTGTATAGGAACCCGAGCATGTTATCCGGGTTCTCCGCTGTTGGGACGTTTGAAAATGCGTCAAGAACTGAACTCAAGACACCAAGTTTCACCGACATTTCTGGGTCATCAATCCATCTGTTGAGTGGTGGATAGTTTAGAACGTGGTAGAATACCTCAAGAAGATTGAAACCAACCGCTGTTTGAGGACCTTTCCTCTTGATAAGTTCTGAATAGTCTTCTACATATCTCAGCAACTTACGATTTGAGCTAGCAACATTAGTGAATTCCATCCTCCAATCATCAGCACGCTCTTTGATTGTTTGAAGCAACAACGCATTCTGAGCATTCTTGTCCGGGTCCAAAATGGATAGCAAGGCACCCAATACGGTCTTAATAACAGGCTCTTCTAGCAGAGAGCGTGAGCGCGGATTGTAATACGGTATACCATGATCCTTCAATGCCGTCATAAATGGGGCGGCGTTTGTCCGAGTATCCCTTACGCTGTGAAGCAACAATGCACATTGAGAGTAGTCAGTTATCACATTGCTTGCTTTCAGGCCTTCAACTAGAATTGCAAAGTATTCCGCCAATGAATCAACAGTCTTCTCAGGGTGCAATGCGACGGCTGGATAGGCTCCAGTGATTTCTGAACCATGGTCAAGTCGAGGTTTTCCAGGAACCCTTACACCGGGTTTGAGCATCAAGGGAAAGGATCTTAAATATCCATCACAGAAGTCAACAATTTTTGGATGCGATCTATAGTTTGTCGAAAGGAAAATCTTTGATACAGATACATCTGACCAACGTTCAGTGCATGCGTTTTCGAAGTTCACCATACACTCAACAGTGCCA
>DAHVAI010000410.1 GCA_027314685.1 Nitrososphaerota archaeon
AATGCCTTCGGCAATCTCTCCGGTATTCTCACCTTCTAGTTTTAGAGCAGCATCCACCATAATGAGTGCATTTATCTTGTGTTCTTTGTCTGTCAACATCTTCTCAACGCCTATGTGTGGTCGTCCGACAGTGCCCAGCGGGCCTTCGGCCTTCATGACTATGAGGTTTCTTCCCTTGTAGTCAGTTTTTGAGTAGACTGTCTCACGCTCAATCGTAATCTTCTCTTTGCCGTACATGAACTTTCCAGCGACCATGGGACCCAGGCCGTCGCCGATAGGTTGTGCGTCCTTGAATGCGTCAATTGCGCTCACGAGTGCGTCTGCCTCCTGCAGGAGCATTGGCATTATCATTTGCAACTGGACAAGAATGAAGTAGCTCTTCGTCTTTTGACCCTGAATGTAAAAGTGGCGCACAATCTTGAACACTTGGTTAAGGCTCGTCGCGACTTCCAGGATGTTCTGAGCGACGCTCACTTGTACTGCGTCAGCCTGAGGCGCCATCCTCTTGATCTCCTCGCGCATCCTGTCGTCCTGTAATCTGACAACGTGCTCCACTTTGCCAACGAGGCCGCTTGGATCCATGTCAACTGGCATGATCGTAAAGTATTCCAGAGTTTGGTCCAGTCGTTGTCCAACTTCCTTCGGCGCCTTGCAGCCAATAGTCAGGTAATCGTAAGCGGCCCTCTTACTCTTCTCGCGCAGGTTACTAAGTTTCTCCATGCTCCCTTTTACTTCACGCAAAACGGTGTAAACTTGCATCCTCGGTCCCCAGAAAAGGAACAGAAAAGTAGAGCCTACAAACAAGAATACATAGATCAAAGTACCCAGTAGGCTAGAAGAGTTCCCAAAGAAAGACATCTATCACTAAACTTCCGATTAGAAATGTTACTGATTTTTGACATATAGACTTTATGCGCTATGAAATGGAGAAGGTGCCAGCACCGCCACCTCACGAGGGCTCACGCACCTCACTAATATGACGGCGACATGCGGTTTGACTTCTGTGTTCGGAATGAGACCAGGTCGATCCCGCACGCTATGGCCGGCTGAACATTTCTTTTCTAAACGGGTAGATTAATCTTACCGTTCGTCGCGCTTTGCTCCATGCCCCGTTTCTTTCCGCATAACTGTAATGGTTCTCGATTAGGAAATCGTTAAGTTGAGCGAACAAGAAAACAAGACTATGATCGTGGTAGAAAATCACATCCACGTCAAGAAAGAGTACAGAGAGCAATTTGAAAGACTCTTTATCTCTGGTACAAGATTTGTCCAGAATGCTCCCGGATTCATTAGAAACGAGGTGCTACGGCCCACCAAGGGAGATGAGTATATTGTGCAGACACACTGGGAATCGCAAGAGACGTTCCAGAAATGGGTCAAAAGCGATAATTTCAAGAAGGCTCATTCATTGTCTGCTCCTGATGAAATGTTCTCTGGGGAGAGTCATCTTGAGGTCCATGAAGTTGTTGTCTCGACAGAAAGGCCATAGACTAACGTGGTTTCTTTGAAACATGCACGTTGGCGACTGCATAGAACCTCCATCTTTTATCCACTCCCATGGCGATTCCAATTCGCGCTGACGATCCAACTTTGAGTTTCAGATCCGTATCTAACACGTAGATAGCAGATTTCTTTAAGGTAACATCAATTCCGTTAAGGCTTCTGTTAATTGAGAAAGCCTGACAGAGCTTCCCAGGGCCACTGGCAATGTTTGCGATAGATTTAGTATTTCTTAGAATTGCCATCTTTTCTACTCCCTTTGTGGGTTCCACCGCCCGAATCAATACTGCACTAGCTATCCCTTCTTTCCCAGTAACGAAATTAAGGCAATTGTGAAACCCGTATGTAAAATAGACGTAGGCATGACCAGCCTCTCCAAACATCACTCTGTTTCTCGTGGTCATTCCTCGGAAGGCATGGCTCGCAGGATCCGATTTTCCTGCATACGCTTCTGTTTCGACGATCACCCCCTCGAGGAATGTTCCGTCTTCCAGACGCCTAACTAGCGTTTTCCCGATGAGCTTCCTTGCCACGAGTACGGGTGACCCGTAATAGAAATTTCTACGCAACAATGTCTTCATTTTGAAGAACTCTTAAATCGGGCGGATGGCAATTTGACTCTTTGTATGACTCAGAGCCCACTGGGAACATTTGACCTAGAAAAGCGTCTACCTCCAGGGCAGGTTGTCACTAGAGGTTGGCCAATCCTTCATGCCGGAGGCGTACCACAGGTCTCAAAGGAAACTTGGAGATTGCAAGTTCACGGTGAGGTCAAAAAAGGACTCTCAATCTCCTATGATGAATTGTTGAAAATGAAGAGATCTTTTCAGACCTGTGATATTCATTGCGTGACTTCATGGAGCAAGTTTGACGTCCAGTGGGAAGGCGTGAAGTTCAAAGATCTGATGGAAATTGCAGAACCGACAGACAAAGCCCATTATGCAATTTTCGAATGCGAACACGGCTTCACCACTAACCTGCCACTGGAGCCGCTGTACGACGATGACGTTATGGTCGCCTTCAGGGCACAGGGAGCTGATCTCGAACCCGAACACGGAGGTCCTGTGAGGATGCTCGTCCCAAAAAGGTACTTTTACAAATCGGCAAAGTGGCTAAAAGGAATAAGGCTAACAGAAGATGACGTTCCTGGCTTTTGGGAGATCCGCGGTTACTCCAACACTGCAGACCCTTGGCACGAGGAAAGGTACGCTGGATTGAGCTACGTTGATATTGTGAAGAACAGGCTCAAAGCATACGGAAGGAAAAAGTAGCATCCTAGTCCGCTCGGACTCTTTCCTTGCCATTCACTATGAACAATTCATGCCAAATGTCGAACGCGTAGACTGTCCATAGTAGAGCCGCAGTCGCATACGAATTACCTGCCACTGGGAAGAGAGATTTTAGAGCCGAGGCGTCGAAGTATTTCTTTACAGCTGCGGAATCACTGATTGTCCTTTTTATCTCCTCGCCTACGTCGCCATTCCACCAATTCAAGATGTTCAGACTGAAACCTTGCTTTGGCTTTTTGAAGCACTCCGGCGGCAGAATTCCTGTCATGGCCTTACGAAGCATTGCCTTGCCGACGCCGCTCTCGTAATTGTACTTGTATGGGACAGGTAGCATCAATTCAAGCAGCTGGTTGTCGAGTAGGGGAACCCTGTTTTCCAGAGAGTGTGCCATGCTCATCGAGTCGTCTATCGAAAGAAAGTCGTCGGGCAGCTTCGTGCTAAATTCGGCGAACACTGCTTGCTGCACAAATTCCTCGTCGGTGGAAAAGTAGGACTCTTGCATTTTCGTTTCAAGATTCTTCCTGTATCCTGCGACCGGTGAGGAGAAGATTC
>DAHVAI010000264.1 GCA_027314685.1 Nitrososphaerota archaeon
ATACGAATTCGAACCTCGACACCAAGTTGTAGCTTGGCGTCCCGAGGCAAATCAGATAAACTTTTGAGCAGTATTACAGAGGTTGGTTCCTCGTCGAAGGATAAACAACCATGCTAGCTCTTTCTCTTCTACTTCTGGGATTTCAGATTAGCCCGCTCTCACTGTCTACCCAGACTCTCTTCCAGTTCGCAGCGGGAATTGTCGCCGTATTTTTCATCGTAGTGGTTGTCCTTATCTTCATTTTCGTCTATGACAACATGCGAAAGGGCAGGAAGAATCCTGCGCCCACTTAATAGCCCCGCTCGATGGCAAGCGTCCAAAACTCGCAGAGGTCATGAGGGAAAGTTATTACCCAGATGGTACTTAGTACTTTCACCGGTTGTTCTCTACGCAGTCCATTTTGACCTCCTTTGAGTCACTTGATGAGCATGTGGAAGAAAGGTATAGGCAGAACGGCTGGTCCGAGCTCACTCCAATACAGAAGAAATCGTACAAGATGCTTGTACGAGGAAAGAACGCCCTCCTCATAGCGCCGACTGGTTCAGGCAAGACAGAAGCCGCGGCAATCTCAATTTTTGCAAGACTTGCGGCGACGAAGGATGACTCAAACAAAGGGATACGCGCTCTCTACATAACTCCGCTAAGAGCTCTGAACAGAGACATTTTCAAAAGGCTGATCAATTATGCACAAGCCGAAGGCCTCAAAGCCGAATTGAGACATGGTGATACCACGTCGTATGCCCGTCAAAAGATGCTCGCAACCCCTCCAGATATTCTCATTACGACTCCTGAAACTGTTGGCATACTTTTGGTAAGCAGGAAATTTAAGGTGCATTTAGCTCAGCTAGAATGCGTCGTAATTGATGAGCTGCATGAGCTCATAGGAAACGAACGAGGCTCTCATCTATCAGTAAGTCTCGAGCGTCTCTCAAGAATTTCTAAACATCCAGATTTCATGCGCGTAGGTCTCTCAGCTACGGTTGGCGATCCTGAAGAAGCAAGTCAATTCCTGATTGGCTCTCATGGCAAGTGTGCTGTTCTTTCCGATACAGAGACGCGTGGCTACGATTTGAAGATAAAGTACTTCGATGGAAACCTTGCTTCCCTAGCCCAGAAAATTCTCGATTATGTAAGAGAGGAAAACGGGCAGGATAAGAGCACTCTTGTTTTCACTAACACCCGCGATGAGGCCGAGTTCCTTGGAGCAGTGTTGAAAGCAAAATCTCCTAATATTCCAGTCGAGGTGCATCATGGTTCCCTCTCAAAGGAGAGCAGAGAAAGCACTGAAGGAATGCTCAGGAGTGGAGATGCCGGAATCGTGGTCTGTACATCCTCACTCGAACTCGGATTGGATATTGGAGCAGTCAACTTGGTGGTTCAAGTAGGCTCGCCTCGCCAAGCGACCAAGCTTATCCAAAGAATAGGACGGAGCAGGCACAAGATGAGAACAAGAGCTGTAGGAGCACTCATCACTAACAAGTTGGATGAAGAGCTTGAAGGTAACGCACTGCTTGACAGAATGGAAAAACACGATTTGGAAGCCATAATCGTGCACAAGAAGCCATTCGACGTACTCGCTCATCACCTCGCAGGGCTAGCTCTTGAGGAGAGTTCCTTCCAAATAGAGTCGATTCTTTCTATTTTCAAGAGATCTTACACCTTTCACGAACTCACCAAGGAAGATGTCGACGCGGTAGCTAGAATCTTAGAGGGCCAAGGAATACTTCGCTATGACGGCGAGGCTCTGAAGAGAAGAGGCCCAAGAACGTACGACTATTACTTTTCTAACCTTTCGACGATTCCTGACATTCAACAGTTTCAAGTGATAGACATCACTACAAAGAAAATCATCGGCCGACTAGACCAAGTCTTTGTTGGAGAATATGGCGAACCCGGAAAACCATTCGTATTAAAGGGCAATTCTTGGCGAATTGTATCAATAGATGACGATAAGGAAACTCTTTACGTCGAACCCATGTTCAGAGATATCAGCGCCATTCCTTATTGGGTAGGAGAATTAATACCAGTTGAGTTACCCACGGCCTTGATCGTCGGGTCGCTCCGACGTAGAATCGCTCTCGGTCAACCTGTCGATAAACCGATTTCTCAAGCACAATTTGAGCGCTTAAAGAGGATCTCTGAACAACTCTCTGGTGCTCCTGACGAGAGAGGCTTGGTCATCGAGAAAAGGAGAGCTTCTCCTGCAATCGTCTTACATTCATGCCTTGGTACCAAAATCAACCAGACTCTTTCTACGGTGTTATCAACACTACTTTCGGCAAAAATAGGTTATCTTGTGGAAACCAAATCTGATGCTTACAGAATTCTTCTTTCATCGAATGGTCCGCTGGAGGTCTCTCTCGTCGAATCTGCCTTGAAAGAAGACTTGAAAATCGAAGAGATACTTTCAGTTTCGATCGTCGGGACGCATCCGCTCAACTGGAAGACATGGTATGTTTCAAAGAAATTTGGAGTCGTAGACAAGAACGCACAGTACGACCGTCGGGCTGCGCGATTAATTCAGGATAGATACAGAACCACGGCGCTGTATGAGGAGATACTGCGTGAGCTCTTCCAAGAGAAATACGATATTCCAGGGACCAAGAAGTTGATGCAAGATCTAAGAGAAGGCAGGCTAGGCATCAGAACGGCACTAGTTAACGAGTTCTCCGAACTGGCCAGGCCAATTTTGGAGTACACTTCAAGCTTCGCAGCGATCCCATTGACAATGGAAAAAGCTATTCTTGACTTGGTCAAAGAACGGCTCGGAAATGCAAAACACAAATTTCTCTG
>DAHVAI010000265.1 GCA_027314685.1 Nitrososphaerota archaeon
CTACGAAGTATCCGGCGGCGAAGTGCGCTACATATTCAAGAGACTGTCGGACATAATATACGAGTTCCGAGCAACCTTTCCGAGCGAAAGGTACATCCCAGAACAGATCGCAAGAAAGTCGCTCCGTATCCTGGCACAACGAAAACTCGATGCCTTGAATCTGACAGACAGGGAACGAGAAGTCCTGAAGCGTATGTCACTAGAAAAAAACTTCAGAACAAGAGACTACTCGAATTTTGGATACAACAAGCCCCAACCTATGCAAAACATTGTTTCGAAGTTCCTCAGATTGGGCCTCTTGCGCAGAGTTGAAAGGAGCATGAGGGAGGTTTACTACTCTACCTCAGGAGACGTGAACTTGGTATTTCGCTGAAGTTGACACCAAAAGCGTTCAACGCAATCGTCTACTTACCGTATGAGTCCCTACTATCGCCCTTTGGTCTCTGGTCGAACAGAAACTTGCACTACTACAAGTTACTTGTAGTGCCACCGGTCAAGTGTTGCAAAGCAAACCGACAAAAACGCCCCATCATCGGGAGACGTTCTTCACAGGAGGAACCATCCTCGATTCGACGAGTTTCTTCAGATCCTCGTATCTCTGCTCGATCTTGCCCAGCCTGTTCTGAAGGAAGAGGTTGTCCCTTTCTAGTTCTCCCACTTTCCTGTCGCTCACGACTATCTGCCTTTCCAGTTTGTCCTTCAGTTCGAACGTTTCAGCCACTGTAAGGTACTTTACGACTTTCAGGTACTCTTCGAGCAGATATTCCTCTGTTGGCTTGTAGTAGTTGTATTTGGTTCCCATGAGCGCCTTTACATCCAGAGGCTTCAAACCTCTCCCAGCATTCGTTTCGAAGAACTTTCTAAAGCCGTGAATCTGCTTGAAATCGTACCTTAACTGGCTCTCAGCTTCCCTGATTCCAATCTTCTTCAGCAACACACCCATCTGGTTTGCGATCGCCTTCGAAGAAAGCGGCTTTGCTTCAGAAGGATTCTGCCTCTTGTACTTTCTGTACTTGTTCGAGTCCCAAGCATCACGGATCAAAGGAGAGTCTTTGGTAATCGCCTCGCCTGCGGCTTCCCTCCTCGCTATGTACTCGAGCAAGCAGTTGTAAGCTTCAAGACTGATGAATGTGATGTACTCCTCTGGCTCCCCGCGGTAGATGGTGAGCCTTGCGGCAACAACTTCAGAATTCCTCACTATGGGTTTTATGCAAAGGTAAAAAACGACAAGGTAGATGCGAGGACTCTCGCAGATCTACTGAGATCGGGCATGATTCCAGAGTGCTACATTCCAAGCATCGAGACGAGGGAGATTCGAGACCTCGCAAGGAGGAGACATTATTTCGTTTCAACGAGGACGATGTTCAAAAACAAGATACATGCAGAGCTCAGCAGAAGGTGGATAGACTGCAACAAATCAGATCTATCCACAGAAGCAGGAAGAAAACGTCTCAAATCCCTTCACATTGCAGCGGTGGACGACTACCTCGACTCGATACAGTTCCTCGACGAAAAGATTGTTGAGCTCGATAGCGAGATCAAGGAACAAGCACTTCATGACAAGTACGCAAAACTACTTGTGACAGTTCCAGGAATCTCTTACCGTGGAGCTCTACTAATCTCAAGCGAGATCGCAGACATCGATAGATTTCCTGATCCAGAACATCTGTGCTCCTATGCAAAACTGGCACCTGGAACGCATCAATCTGGAGACATGCAATATCAGAAAGCAGATCGCAGGGGTAACCATATGCTCAACTGGATAATGATCCAGTGCACCCACTTACACGTCCTAAACTGCGAGTCGTCTGTAACGAAGCATTACAACAAGATCAAGGAAACAAGGGGACCAAAGATTGCAATCGTCGCAGCAGCAAGAAAGCTGACGCGCGCAATCTACATTATGCTGAGGGAAGAAAGAGCCTTCAGGCTGGATGGCTAGAAAACTCAGAACTCCTAATTTTACTTGCATCATCAGGATGCATTTACTAGGTTGAGCCAGAGGCAATCCGCGAAAGCCACAATGCTCTTTTGGAGCGAATGGGAGTGTGCTCATCCAGCAATAAACGAATATTAGGAGAAAGGTTCTAGCCGACATGGGAGTAAATGGGCAAGAAAACTGAAAATGAAAAAGTCATTTAAGAAATGTTTTGGATCGATGACGTGGTTTTCACAACTTGAGAAAAATAGTTGTTTCAGAATTTGTGACACTTGACGGCGTCATGGAAGATCCGCGCTGGAGTTTCCAGTTCCAACCAAGCGAAGACTATCTGAAAGTCAAACTCAACGAACTACTTACAAGCGATGCCCTTCTGCTCGGACGAGTGACCTACGAAGGTTTTGCCGCTGCTTGGCCATCCATGCAAAAAGATCCTGAAGGATATGCCGATAGAATGAACAATTTACCAAAGTATGTCGTCTCAACCACACTGAAGGAGGTGAAGTGGAACAATTCGACCATCATCAGGCAAAACGTCAAAGAGAAAATTTCCAGACTAAAGCAAGAAGAAGGTCAGGGTAACATCCTGATCTTTGGAAGCCGCGACCTAGTGGACAGCTTGGTGCGATACAACCTTGTCGATGGATTCAGTCTTTGGGTATATCCTTTCGTCCTTGGGAAAGGAAAACGTCTTTTCAAAGACGGAACCAGCACGAATCTGAA
>DAHVAI010000415.1 GCA_027314685.1 Nitrososphaerota archaeon
AAAACCTGACCGCGCTTCTCTCCTCTGAGATTCCTGAAGGAGCTTTCATACCGAGGACCGACAAATATGCGATGAACCTTATTCACGCTCCCAAGGATAGATCGTTTTCTATCATTGCAGGGGTCTGGCAACCTGGCCAAACCACACCGATCCATGATCATCTTACTTGGGCGCTTGTTGGAGTCTACAAGGGAAAGGAAAAGGAATCTATTTTCAGGCGCATTGATGATTACAAGAATGAAAAACTTGCAAAGTTAGAGATGGTCTCTGAAAAAGTCAACGGACCTGGACACATCACAGTCTTGGGAGAAAAAGGGATCCACAGGGTGGACAATCCATTCGGTGAACCCACATGGACCATACATGTCTACGGAAGGGACATTGGCAACGTCGAACGACACAGCTACGATCCTGTCTCCGGAGAGATCTCAACTTTCACTTCAGGGTACTGCAACGTCCTCAGAGATCTCGACGAGTTCTAGATTTCATTCTTCGATGATAACATTACCCTTCTTCAGGATATTAATCACTTCGGGTCTCAAAATTTCAGTAGGAAGATCTTTTCCCTCCCTTAGAAGTTCGCGCATCTTCGTCTGACTAATCGAAAGATGATCCTCCGCAGGATGAGGGCAGGTCTTTTCAGTTGCCATTGACCGGCAGAGTTTACAATAGAATGTTTCCATGTACTTGAGCGGAATTATTCCAACATCAAACTGGTCAAAGATCTTGTGGCATGCATACGGATCATAGAACTTGCCGACTCCAGCCTGATCTCTTCCCACAATGTAGTGAGTTGCCCCATAGTTCTTCCTTATAATTGCGTAGAACAACGCAGCCTTTGGACCTGCGTATCGCATTGTAATCGAAAGCGAAGACAGCACAACTCTTTTTTCCGGATAGTACCCCTTTACTACATTTTTGTAAGCTTCCATTATTACTGATGGTTTGTAGTCGCCTTTCTTCAGTCGACCGATCACAGGTTGTATGAATAGTCCATCGATTTCGGCATTTTCAAGCGACACTCTTTGCAGGTATTCATGTGCAGTGTGTGGTGGATTTCTACACTGGTAACCAACAACCTTCCGCCATCCCTTGTTCCTGAAGAGATCTCTCGTCTCCCTTGGAGATAGCTCGTATCTGACGGTGGGCAGATCCAGCCTTCGGATGAGCTCGACCTTGCCCCCTATGGCGGTCGTTCCATAGTTGTTGTAAATGTCATAGACATTAGGATGCGCTGTGTCAGTCGTTCCAAAAGCGCCATTAGCAAGATCTTCCTTTGAATACTGGAACTTCTCCTCGACTTTCACAGTCGCGAATGGTTGCATGTTCCAGTCCAGTAGAGCAATCTCGTCTCCAACTGAAGTTCGCTTTTCGTCATAATCAGAGATTGCTAGGATGATTGGGATGGTCCACGGCAAACCATTTGGTAGAAAATTACTCTTTGAGATTGACTCGAACGTTTCCGAGTCAGCGAATCCTTCTAGAGGGCTGTACGCTCCAGTGGCTAGTTTTTCTGCGTCGTAAATGAAATCCACGAACGGCTGTATTCCAGTCATTTCCTTTGCTTCGCGCAGTCTGTATTCGACTTTCTCTGGAGGAACGGATCTATCCACGAGGTGCCTGCCGTAAGGTTCGCCGAGTGAACCCAGATCGCTTACCATTGGACAGCGCCATCTGCTACGTGACTATGCTGAAGTAAGGTCTCTTGAAAAGCTCCCACTTGCCAGAAGCCCTGTCAAACTTTGAGTTCACAAAGGCGTGCCAGTTCTGGTCATCCAGTTTTGGAAAATCAGCTCGATAGCAGTATCCGGGCCACCTAGTTTCTTTTCTGAACGAGGTGTGGTTTATGACTGCCTCCGCAGTCAAAAGCCGGTGATGAAGCTCCCATGCTCTTTGAAGCTGGTGCAGGTTCTCTGCCGCGACATGCGCAAGATCCTCACGGAGCATCGACAGGAGCTCTATCCCCCTGTTGAGCAGTACCTCGTTAGTAGTGTACATTGCTCCCCAACCACCAGCGTATTCATCCATTATCTTCTCCAGCCGTACAACGCCTTGATCAGGATAGAGATACAATGGTGAGACTGTGCCTCTCGTGATCAGGTTCCGCCCTAGTTTGAAATTCTCCATTGGTCTGAAAATCTCTTCCCTGATCTTGTCCGACCTGTCCTTTGAAAACTCTGACTTTGAATCTGAATGGTCGAGGATGTATGCGACTGCAGATTTACCTGCAAGCCTTCCTTCAGTGAACGAGCCAGAAGAAAACTTGTGGGCGGAACCGCCAATTGTGTCACCCGCCCCAAACAATCCGTCAACAGTAGTCATTCTGTTGTAACCCCAAAAGTATCCCTTTGGCGAGAGATCTTCTGGACCGCTAGCCCATGCGCCAGAGCAGGTTGCATGAGAGCCCATTATGTAGGGTTCAGACATTAGAAGCTCGGATGGCCTTGTCTTTGGGTCGATATTCTGCGAGGCCCAAACTATGGTCTGGCTCATTGTCATGTCAAGAAAATCTTCGTGCCCCAGCTCCTCCTTTTCCCGCGTGTCGAGAACCCTTTCCGTATGGAGGTATATTGGATATCTGCCCGCCTTGATCTCTTTGTACATCGCGTCGTTTCGAAGGCAGGTTGGAAATGGCTTTGCATCTACATAGTTGCCGTAGAGCGTTCGCTGCTCGTCCTTGTACTTCAGCTCGTAATCCTCACCGTAGGCATTAGTAGCAACCGCCTTTAGAGCGAGAAACCATGCGCCCACCGGACCGTACCCGTCCTTGAAGCGCGTGACCACTAGCTTGTTTTCCATCTGGGTCATTTCAGCGCCGACGCCGATCAACAATCCGTATGCAGAACCGGTGCTCCAGGGTGCATACCAAGTTCTACCTGCACCTTCACCGACAGAGCGTGGTCTGAAGATATGAGTCGCGCCACCAGAAGCAACTATGACCGCCTTGGCTCTGAACACATAGAAAGTGCCGTCTCTGACGCCAAAACCGGCTGCACCCACAACGCGGTTTGGGTTCGTCTCGTCAGTCAGAAGATGAGTTATCATTATTCTGTTGTAGACCTTCGTGGCCGCCTTTGTCGCAGCTTCAGCAACAATCGGCTTGTACGATTCTCCATGGATCAGAATTTGCCACTTGCCTTCCCTCTTGTACCGCCCAGTTTGGGGGTCGGTTATTATTGGAAGACCCCACTCTTCAAACAGGTGCACGGTGGAGTCAACGTGTCTTGCGATATCATATTCTAGATCTTCACGAACCAAGCCCATTAGGTCGTTTCTAGTGTATCTCACAAAATCTTCTGGGGTGTTTTCGTTCCACCGCATGCCCATGTAACAGTTGATTGCAGAAAGCCCCATCGCAACGGCTCCGCTTCTGTCGATATGGGCTTTTTCGACGATCACAATGTTCAAGTTCCTCCCCCAATATCTAGCTTCGTACGCTGCACCACACCCGGCCATCCCGCCACCGATGATCAATACATCTGAATCGATTGTCTTAGATTTCAATTGCCTTCCCTCTAAGTAAACGCTCTAAATATTTCCCGCTTTTATCGTCGGTAATCCACGTTCAGATTTCAGGTACTGTGGTTCATGGGATAGATGTTGCGAACGAATATCTTCAGGCTTAGGTTCGTCGTAAGTTTGAGGAGCTTTGATAGAACCCCATTTCGTCGTGCGTATTGGAAAGACAAAGTCCAGTTTAGTACCGTTCCTGTATTTTATCTTCCAGTAGACTTTGTTCTCCTCCTTCTCTCGTAGGACGGTAAGCTTGTGATCTAGCGGTGCAAAATCAGCATATCCGCGCATGTCAATTGCATGTTGGGGACATTCCTTCACGCAGGAGTAACACTCCCAGCAGTAGTTGGGTTCAATGTTGTAGGCTTTTCTGCCGTTTAGGATGCTGCTTGAAAGGTGCATGATATCGCTGGGGCAGATGTCGACACACTTGCCGCAGCCATCACACTTTGAGTTGTATACAAATGTCGGCATATTTTCACTCTGTCCGCTTTGGCAAAACTGGCTCGGCGCCGTTTCTTCTTTCAATTTCGTCGTAGAGTAGAGTGATTGGTTTCGACACGGCATGGAAGAATTTTGTAAATGGCGCGGTCGCAAGCAGCAGAATCACAAACACCATGTGGATCCAGAAAGAACTCGAGACCCAGTAAGAGCCGAGCGATGAATAGATCGACTGCTGTGTCACAAACCCCGTAACAACAGCAAAGAACAATGTAAGCAAGAAAACATCCGAACGTGTCAATCTCCATATCGGCCCGCCTTCACGAGACCTCACATAAAACATGCCAATGAAGCCAATTATCACAAGGATTCCGCCTCCATTTCCGAATAGTTTTACTGGGTTGTATAGGGGCAAAATGAGATCTTTGGGATTTGTCAGAAATGCAAGAGTCGTTGAGATTGCAAGGGAAACAAACCCCCAGAAAATAGCAAGGTGGGAGAGTCGCTTGACTCTGCTACACGTTCCCAGTACGCGGAACGCAAACACTTCTTGGAATAGAACTGCGAAGAAACTTGCAACCCTTGAATCTGAGTTATTTTCGCTCGAGAAGACCTTCCAGTGGAAAAAGTGATGCAGTGCACTTCGCTTCACTCTGTAGAGTACCCCGATAACTACAAGCAGAAGAATCAGTAGGCCACCGAGGTCAATTGTCAAATTCTCTACTGGCAGGTTCATAAAGGCCAAGTTTGTTCCAGTTCAAATCAGCCTTCACATGCGTTTTATAAATAGTAGTGAAGCGGAAAACTAGCCGAGGGCGCTGCTTTTGCTTCTGACCGGCACACGCATAATCCGCAGTTGGATAAACTATGGGAAGATTTGCTCGCTGGTCTCTGCATCCTTCACAGTTATTGCTTTGTACGGGCAGGTCTGAGCGGCTGAGAGTATCTTCTCACTATGCACTTCCCGATCCATGACATCTCTCATTCCAAGAGGTCCGTCATTGATGCGAGATGCATCGAGAGCGAATACTTCAGGAGCAAGTGATACGCAACTCTCTGCTCCCATGCAAAGGCTCTGGTCAACGCTGAGCACTAACCTCTTGTTATCCTGTGTGACAATTTCCTTTTCTCCCCTTCGTTGTAACCCATCAAGTTTGGTTGAAACCAGTCGAATTATGACATCAGAGTATGTTTCATCACTTCTCTTCGCCCAAGAGAGCTTATCAAACGCCTTTCGATTGACCGCAACCGTCTTTTCTTCGGACATTACCTGAAATTAGAGTTTCATCAGATAAAAACCCAGTGACGATTTTCAACTGTAGGAAACGTATCATTGGTTAAGTATCTGTTATTCAGAAGCTAGATCTTTAGCACCAAGTTTAAAGGTCTGATATGTCTGTTTTAGATATATATTGAAGAGAGCGACGGCACATCCTAACAACCCTAAGAAATCAATAGAGGAGCCGTCATCCATACTAAGGGATTTTTCTAGGTTCTACATACTCCAACTCTTGTTCGAGGGCCAAAAGCACGGATACCAGATAATGTCGAGTATTGAGGAAAGGGTAGGCCAGAAAATGAGTCCGAGCCTAGTGTATCCCTTTCTGAAGAGGTTGCAAAATCAGGACTTTGTCAGATGCGAATCAAAAAATCTTGGCAAGAGAACCAGAAAAGTGTACTCTCTTACCACATCCGGCAGAAGTCTGTGTACGAAACTCTTCAGACAGTTCACCACGCTCGTCTCTACCGCCATCGAACCCAGTTTGCAAGTGTGCGCGCATTGCGGATGCAGGGTGTACAAGGATGCGTATTTTGAAGAAATCGATAGGCAGAAGATAGCGTTTTGTTGCAAGTATTGTGCTCGAGCTTACAGGAGTGATCGATGAAAATGGCCACAGATCCCATCTGCGGCATGTTCGTTGAAGAGTCGCAGGACGCGCTTCACGCGACTGTCAACGGCGTCACCTATTATTTTTGCAGCGAATCATGCCTCCAGACCTTCGTAGCTCCAGACCTTGAACTGCGGTCCCTGAAGAGGAACGTTGTGCTGAGTTTAGGGCTCGGGGTACCAATATTGATCCTGTCTTATGTTTCACTCCTCCCAAAGTCAGTGCCGCTCGGATGGTTACTTCTGGCGATGGCAACTCCAGTCCAGTTTATCGCAGGCTGGCGTTTTTACCAAGGAACGTGGAACGCGTTCAAGATGCGTTCTTCAAACATGGACTTTTTGATCGCGGTTGGGACCTCAGCTGCATACCTGTACAGTCTGATTTACGTCGTATTTCCGAAGGAATTTCCTGCTGGTGGACTCTATTTTGATACTTCGGCGCTTATCATAGCGTTGATATTGATCGGTAGGTTGCTAGAACAAAGCGTCAGGGGAAGGGCAACAGACGCAATTAGAAAACTAGCCTCTCTCCAACCCAGGACAGCAACCGTAATTCGCTCCGACGGAAGAGAGGAGACTATTCCGATTGAGAACGTGGTTGAGGGCGACCTATTTATTGTGAAGCCAGGAGAAAAGATTGCTACTGACGGCGACGTCGTTGAAGGGCACTCTTCGGTCGACGAAAAACTTGTGACAGGGGAGAGCATTCCGGTTGAGAAAACCAAGGGGGGCAAGGTGATCGGAGCGACCATGAACGGGTCTGGCACTCTTAGAGTCAGAGCAACCCATGTCGGCGCCGATACCACGCTTGCGAAAATAGTGCAAGTAGTTCAGGAAGCGCAGAACACAAAGGGCCCGGCAGAAAGACTTGCCAACACCATAGCATCGTACTTTGTGCCCATAGTGATCACTGTTGCACTGCTAGCCTTTGGACTATGGCTGGGCGTCGCAGGAAAACCTGTAAGTTTTGCTTTCACTGCCGCTGTGTCGGTACTGGTAATAGCCTGCCCGTGTGCGCTCGGGCTTGCGACGCCTGCCGCAATAGTTGTTGGTGCCGGTAAAGGCGCTGAAAATGGAATTCTGATAAAAGGAGGCGAGTACCTAGAGAGGACACAAAAAATCGACGCGGTGGTGTTTGACAAGACTGGGACTCTCACTAAAGGAGAACCATCCGTAACTGATATTCTAGCAATCACGCTTCCTGAAGAAGAGATATTGAGACTTGCAGCTATTGCAGAAAAGAGGTCTGAGCATCCCCTAGCAACAGCAATCCTGCACCGTTACAGTGAGAGCTTTCGCGAGCCCATACCGGAGCCTGACTCGTTTGATTCGATACCCGGTCAGGGGATTCATGTTACATTTGGAGTTAGGGATGTACTACTCGGGAATTCCAAGCTAGTCGAGAGTTCTGCAAGTCTGGATGAGAATACAAAAAGCAAGATGAAGGAGCTAACACGGCGGGGAAAGACGGTCGTGATTCTCTGTGTTGATAAAAAGGCAGCTGGTCTGATTGCTGTGGCTGATACGATAAAACCTCACGCACAAGAGACGATATCTGCGCTCCAAAAGATGAAGATTGATGTTCTCATGATCACAGGTGATAACAGAGAAACAGCGAGCGAGATTTCTGCACAACTAGGGATAAAGCGAACATTTGCCGAAGTAATGCCAACACAAAAATCTGACATCATTAAGAAACTACAAGCAGAAGGGCACAAGGTTGCGATGGTGGGCGACGGGATAAATGATGCTCCAGCACTTGCCCAAGCTGACGTGGGAATCGCTGTCGGTTCAGGCTCGGATATTGCGATCGAAACAGGCGGTCTTATTCTGATGAGGGATGATCTTAGAGATGTGGTTGCTGGGATACAGCTTTCGAGAAAGACGATGAGCAAGATCAAGCAGAATCTTTTCTGGGCGTTCATCTACAACGTCGGCATGATTCCTGTTGCCGCAGGGCTACTCTACCTGCTCATAGGGGTGCTTCTGAATCCGATCCTCGCGGGAGGAGCGATGGCAATGTCTTCGGTAACGGTGGTCACAAATTCGCTAACGCTCCGGAGATTCAAGCCGAAGCTTTGACCTCTGTTTCTCAAGAGCTCTCTACAATCGAAGAGGCCTGAAATCAGTCCGTGGAGGTTGGTACCCTGCATGTGTGAAAAGTATGACCTTTTTCCCCTTATTTCATGTTGGAACCATCTGCGGGACCTCAGTGAGCTATTATGATCGTCCTTAATGCATATAATCTCTTTATAGAAGCTCAAGTCCTCAAACCGTGCGGATTTTCTCGCGAAACCATGACCGGGTAATGCTTACATCCAAAGAAATACCTGAGATTACCCTATGATGGAAGTAGACCCGATCTGTAAGATGAAAGTCAATACTGAATCAGCGAAATTTATCTCAGAGCACGACGGGCGAAAGTTCTACTTTTGCTCAGCTGGCTGCAAGCAAAAGTTTGACAAGGATCCTCACAAATACGGACACTAGACGCTCGCTAATCTCTTTAGATCTGAGAGTACAACTGCGGTGGTCAGTGCGACTCCGCCGCCCAAATTTCTAACTGATATCTGGCCAAGTGTCTTTGTTTCAAACTGTACTGCGTTGAATCGGCCGCTTACAGCTAGGGCAGAGTCTGGGGGCAAACTTTTGGGCGCAACAGAAATTTTCTCTTTTGTGATTTCCGCAACAAGCCTTGTTCTTGTTTCCGGATTTGTCCGATTCACTTTGATCAGTTCTTTCGCTTCCTCGTCTCTTATTCCTCGGCAGACGACCTTAGAAATCGAAGATTTCGATTTTGGAAAGAGGGCGTTCCCCAGGATTGCGGCCTTTGCAGCGGCGTCGATGCCGTCAAGATCAATACTCCAATCACTTTCTAGGATCCCGGACTCGGAAGCCTTCTGACACGCGGTGTCAAATGTGATGTTTTTGTCTTGTTCTAGCGTGGACAGTATCATGGTCGTTGAAGCGTTCAGAACTGCGCTCGCAGATAACATCTCGACCGGCTCGATGTTGCTTGCAACGCTGACCGCGTGCCTTCCCCCACAAATTGTCGCGCCATACCCAATCTCTAGTTTCCTCCTTCTTGCCATAGTGAATATCTCATCAAAGTAGTTGGACAGAGCGACTTTACTCGCAGCGACGAAATGCTTTCCGCTTTGGAGGGCATAGAGTGCTCTCTTGCGCGCTTCTTGCGCCCTGTTGTAGTCGCTGTTTGTTAGATCTACGAAGATCGAGGATTTTTTCCTTTGCTTTCCGAAATCTAACTCGGAAAGTTTTCGTCCAGAGATCTTCCAATCGACAGCTTTCAGAACGTCTGTCTGCTTCTTTGGAAATATTGTTCCGCTGGAATCTGAGATTGAAATGACCAGAAACTTGCTCACGAGCTCCTTTTCAGAGGCGATTCTCTTTGCTAGCTCTCTCCCTATCGGACCGAATCCAACTATGTCTAAACCTGCTTGCAACGGATTTGACTCCCAGTAGTGGCGCTTTAGAGCTTATGATGAAGGCTAGATTTCCCGAGAGGCAAGCTTCTCAAGAACCTTGGCAAGCACTTGGGTTCCCTTCTCGCCTTCGTCGCCTGCCATTACGGAATTTAGCAACTGGTACACCACCGAGCTACCGGGAAGCGAAACGCGATTTGTTTCAGAAAGCTGCATTACGTACCTTAGATCCTTCAGAAGGTGAGCAGCCTTGAATCCGGGTTCGAAATCTCGTTTCAATACTTTTGGACCCAAGTTTGATAGATTCCATGAACCTGCGGCGCCAGAAGTCAGCACTTTCAGCAGATCATCCAGATTGAGTCCTGCCGAAGCTCCAAGAAGCAGAGATTCACATGTTGCCAGGGTGTGTATTGATACTGCGACCTGATTGCACAGTTTCGTCGCTTGACCAGAGCCAGACTCTCCCATGTAGACGATCGTCTTCCCCATGCATTGCAAGATGCGATGTGTCTTTTCAAACACTTCTTTCTTTCCGCCGACCATTATCGTAAGGGTGGCTTCTCTTGCTCCCTTGTCTCCGCCGGACACCGGTGCGTCTAGGAATTCAGTTCCCATTCCTGCAAGTCTTGAACTGATCGATCTTGCAAACAAGGGCGAGTTTGTACTCATATCGATCACGACCAAACCCTTCCTTCCACCATTAATCACACCGTCTTTTCCAAAAAGAATCTCTTCAACGTCTGGCGCATCCGTAACAACGTCGATCAGAACGTCCGAGTTCATGGCAACCTCTTTTGGGCTAGCTACTGCCTTAGCTCCAAGTGCAGACAATTCCTCGACCGATTTCTTGCTCCTGTTGAACACTACCATCTCGTAGCCGTTTCTGATTAGGTTGGAAGCCATTTGCTTTCCCATGATTCCCAATCCGATGAAGCCAATTCGCTCTCTTTGAAGACTCAATGATTCTCGACAGAAATTCTTGTAGAACTAATTTAAGTCGATTCTCGAGCGTGGCTTGGGGTAATGCCTAAAGGAGTCCTTCGAGACCTGTATGAAATGCAATGAATTGGTATCTTAGGCCATGAGCTCAAGCTTTGTGTTGCGTCCCTGGTGCTAGCGCAATTATTACCTGAAGACCATTAGCGGGAAGCCATCAGTAATATTCTACACTTGATAGTATTCCTAACGGAATATCGTTTTCAATCTAATTCAACTACTTACAAAAGTGACCTTGCCTTTCAGTAAAATTGACCCAGCAAGCAACCGCTGATTCGAGAGGCGATCTTGTTTCTGACATTATCGGAAACACTCCTCTGGTGAGGCTAAACAGAATAACAAAATCTGTGAAGCCTCCGATTTTCGCGAAACTTGAGCTCAAGAATCTAGGAGGAAGCGTGAAGGATAGATGTGCGCTGGCGATGATAGAAGAAGCCGAAAACGCGGGCAAACTAAAACCAGGTCTCAGTACCATAATTGAAGCTACTTCGGGTAATACTGGAATCGGACTTGCTCTTTTGTGCGCTTCCAGAGGCTACAAACTGGTCATAACCATCCCGGAGAAGATGAGCATTGAAAAGAAAAGTCTGCTAAAGGCCTACGGAGCAGAAGTGATAGTTGCTCCGAATCTTCCGCATGATGATCCTAACAGCTACGCTGGAATAGCTGAAAGACTGGCTCGGGAGCTTCCAAACGGGGTGTTCTTGGATCAAACAAACAATCAGTCAAATTCTCGCACACATGCCCAAACTGGTAATGAAATCTACCAACAGATGAAAGGAAGGAAGATATCGGCGTTCGTAGCCGGAGCCGGAACGGGAGGTACGATAAGCGGTGCGGGCACGGAGCTAAAGAGACTAGTTCCAGGAATCAAAATCATCGGGGTGGACCCAGAAGGATCGGTCCTTTCTGGAGGCGAGGACCATCCTTACAAGATCGAGGGAGTCGGATTTGATTTCATTCCCAAAACACTATGGCCCAATGTCGTTGACGAATGGGTGCGTGTTTCTGACAAAGACGCTTTCCTAACAGCTCGGAAGCTTGCGAGGGAAGAAGGAATCCTTGCCGGTGGCTCATCAGGTGCTGCCGTATGTGCAGCTCTCAGGGTAGCGCAGCATTTCGAGCGAGACGACAATATTGTGGTGATCATTCCTGACACCGGAGAACGTTATCTTTCTACTGTGTACAACGATGAATGGATGGCAATGAATGGTTTCTTGGATGAGAGCTCTGCTCAAGAGACCGATCCTCTGATCGCCAAGATCAGGGAAGAGATTGCAAGAAAGTGATAGACATGACCGAACAAACAACGAAGACAAGGAGGAAGCAAACAACTGACGCGGGATTTGCAACTAGAGCAATACACGCAGCTCAGACTCCTGATCCGGCAACTGGTGCAGTTTCAACACCGATATATCAAACTACGACGTACGCCCAGAAGGAGGTAGGTGTACACAAAGGTTTCACTTACTCTAGAACTGGAAATCCTACGGTCCAGGTGCTGGAAGATAGTCTCGCGATCTTGGAGAAAGGCGTGGGCTCTGCGTGCTTTGGGACAGGAATGTCGGCAATCACAGCTGTATTTTCTCTCTTAAGCCAGGGAGATCATGCTGTTGTTTCAAAGGTTGTATACGGAGGAACGCCCAGATTATGTGATAACATATTCGCAAGATTTGGGATCAAATTTACCTATGTTGACACTGCCGATATCGAAGCGGTTAGGACAGCAGTAACGGAAAGAACAAAACTCATTTTCGTCGAGACGCCGGCAAACCCAACACTCAGGCTAACTAATATTCGAGAAGTATCAGAGGTTAAAAGAAATGCAAAGCTTGTAGTGGACAACACCTTCATGAGTCCGGCTCTCCAGGTTCCCATCGACCTCGGTGCAGACATTACAGTTCACAGCACGACAAAATACATCGAAGGACACAACAGCACCGTGGGTGGAGCTGTCATCCTGAAGGAAAAGAAAGACCATGAAGACATAAAGTACCTACAAAACGCGATGGGACTGATCCAATCTCCGTTCAACGCTTGGCTAACTCTCAGGGGACTAAAGACACTGGCCGTTAGAATGAAGAGGCACTGTGACAATGCACAGATCATGGCAGAATATCTCGAGGCGCATCCCAAGGTCACTAAGGTGCTCTATCCAGGGCTCGATAGCTTTTCTCAGTCAGGCATCGCAAGAACACAGCATGAGCGAGGTCATGGGGGAATGCTCTCATTCGAACTAAAGGGCGGTGTCAAAGCAGGACTGAAATTTGCGAGCAGTTTAAACCTGGTTACGCTTGCAGAAAATCTAGGGGCAGTAGAGACCATGGTTACTCACCCAGCAACCATGACTCACGCTGCTATGGGGCGAAAGGCAAGATTGGATGCGGGAATATCTGATGGCTTGATCAGGTTATCAGTTGGTCTAGAAGATCCTGATGATATAATCTCGGACCTGGATCAAGCGATTAGGAAAGCGTAGGTTAAGCAGACCAAGAATCGGAACAAAGCAACAAATTATAGTTGCGCCCTGTTTAAATCTTGCAGCGTGTAGATGATATTCGGCGCATAAAGATACATGCGGAGTACGCTAGATTCCAAAGCACTATCCTCTCTGGTTGCAGTTTTAGTTATTGTGATTATAATACTCGCCGCAGGCCTGGGCTATTTTGCAATATATGGAAACAAGACAGCTGCTTCTTTTACGACTACGACCGTAACTAGTTCAACTGACACGGTTACTTCAAAGAGCGCTTCCCCAAATCCACTGATTCTTTTTTCCGCCGACGCATACGTGAACGAATCAACCGCTCTTGAATCGGGATTTACAGCACAAACGGGGACACCGATGGCGACTCCTGTTGGTGCAGGAGCGTCAACTCTGGCGGCTAACATTAAGGCTGGTGATCCGGTGAGTGTATTCCTTTCTGTTTCTAGATCTGCAGTCGAAGGACCCGCGTTGGGTTCAGAATTCCCAGGATGGGCAATTGCTTTCGCTGCTGATCAGATTGGCATCGCGTACACCTCTACATCGACAACAACGTCGGCAGCGATGGCGGTCCTTTCGGCATACAACGCCGCGACATCGACGAATACTACTTCTGCTTGGTATGACTTTTTCAACAATTTAACCTCCGGGCAGATAAAGGTGGGAATGTCAAACCCCAACGACGATCCTGCTGGGTTCAGAGCTTGGATGGTCTTGCAGCTGGCGGGAATTGCGTATAACGGAGGGCTCTCCGGTCAGCAATATTTCGTGAACAGGATGATCTCAAATCACGGCAATGTTACGGCTGCAAGCGCTGCTGCGCTTGTCCCAGCTCTTGAGACTGGACAGATCAATTTTCTTTTTATCTACAAGTCTGATATCGCTTCAGAAGGATTGAATCTAATCCAGCTTCGTGGTGGAGTCAATCTTGGAGTACCATCTTACAACTCGTTCTACTCACAGGCAACTTACATGACAAGCGGTGGCTTGGAAAAAGGCGCAGCAATAGTGCTCTGGCTCACAGTTCCGAAGGATAGCACTGATACCGCTAACTCTGTGAACTTTGTGGTTTATACAATCAAGAATTACCAGACTACACTTAGAAGCTTCGGCCTGGCGAGTATAGTTCCAGTTCAGCTATACAACACAACTGGTTACGAAGTTCCTGCCCCGATTGTGTCACTACTCAACAACGGAACCTTGGTGGATCAAGGGCCTGTATAGTAAAGTTCTAAGAACGAATCAGAGTCTTCACGTTTCGCTTGATGGGTCGTTCAACAAACCTGAGAGGAATCATAATCAAGATTGAGATGACGATCAAAATCGCTGATGATGTAACCGCTGCATTGAGATCGCCGGCGAAGTACTCGGTAACGATGTATACTGATGATGGACTAACGCCGTAAAACGGCCTCTGCAAAAGCTGGTAAGCGATTATTGCAATAGAACCATATTCACTTATTCCTCTGCTCAATGCGATAAGCGAAGCTGAAAGGATACCTCTACTAGAACTAGGCAGCACGATTGAGAGAAAAGTCCTGAACGGCGTTGCGCCAAGACCAGCTGCGTAGTTCTCATGCGACCTGTTCATTGACTCGAAAAATGGTTGCATTGCTTTGATGTATATTGGGGCGGTCACTATAACAAGGCATATGACATAGCCTGTGAGTGTGTTGAAAAGATCAAAACCAATTCCTACCAAGAATCTTCCTATCGGGGTTAGAGGGCTTACCATTACAAGGAGAGCAATTCCAACGATTGGGTGAGGGATTGAAGCGGGAATATCAGCGAGCGTCTGCATGACTCTGTTCTGATTTCTTGCAAAGTAGTATGCCAGCGGAGTATAGAGCACTACCGATACGAGAACTGCTATGCCAGACCCAATGATAGTTAGTGCGATCGATCTGAATAGGCTGTATTCATATCCGCGCGGCGTGCTCATTGGGCCGAGTCCTTCATAGAGAAGGACTATGACTGGAACTAGGAGTAAGATCAGTACGACGATAGCAATTGTCCTTAGCCAGTTCATCCATTTGCTAACCGAGACAAGTTACTACATAACGCTCCGCGAGTTATAAGGAGGACGCAACGCTAAACCGTTGCGCTATCGCTCGCTGGGCGCGGCCTGAATGCTACACCAATTCCGACCAACACTAGACCTGCAACGAGGATGAAGATTCCATCATATATCCAAGCTGGATTCTTGA